>CAMCFL010000195.1 GCA_945873715.1 Akkermansia muciniphila | reverse complement strand
TGTGAGGAAACCCGGTGCCGGTACGCCGCGGTGGAACAACCACGACGCAACGAACGCGACGACCCGCATTACCGGACGTGGTGACCGTCGCTTCGTGGTTGTTTCATCCTGCCTCGACTCGCATTCGCCGTGAGGAAACCCGGTGCCGGAACGCCGCGGTGGAACAACCACGACGCAACGAACGCGACGACCCGCATTGCCAGACGTGGTGACCGTCGCTTCGTGGTTGTTTCATCCTGCCTCGACCCGCATTCGCCGTGAGGAAACCCGGTGCCGGTACGCCGTGGTGGAACAACCACGACGCAACGAACGCGACGACCCGCATTACCGGACGTGGTGACCGTCGCTTCGTGGTTGTTTCATCCTGCCTCGACCCGCGTTTGCCGTGGTGAAGCCCAGTACCGGCGGGCCGCCGGATACCCCCGAAAAACCCGCTCACCGTCGGTGTTGGGCACGGAACTGACTGGGCGGAAGTCCGATCTCCTTCTTGAAGACCACGCTGAGGTACTCGACGTGTTCAAACCCGGCTTTCTCGGCAATCTGGGCGAGGGACAGGTCGGTCCCGGTGAGCAGCATCTTCACGCGGTTGAGCTGCACCCGCATGATCTCGTCGTGGGGCGTCCGGCCCAGCAGCCGACGGAACCGGTTCTCCAGGCGTCGTCGGGACTGCGGCACGGCCTTGAGCACGTCCTGTACGTTGATTCCCTTGCAGGCGTGTTCGCGGATGTAGCGCACCGTGCGGGCGATGACGGCGTCGTTGATGGCGAGAACGTCGGTACTCTGCCGGGTCGCAATGCCGACCGGCGGGATCAGGTGGGTTTCACCCCCGACCTTTTCTCCGGCCATCATCGATTCCAGCAACGCGGCCGCGTCGTAGCCGGTCCGGTGTGCGTTGGGGACCACCGAGGAGAGCGGCGGATGCGACAGCTCACAGAGGAGTTCGTCGTTGTCGACTCCGATGACCGCGACTTCATCGGGCACGGCGATGCCGCTCTGGCGGCAGGCGTCGAGGATCTGCAATCCGCGGAAATCGTAGCAGGCCATGATGCCGACCGGGCGTGGAAGCCGGGCCAGCCAACGCTCCAGATCGGCCACCTGACCGGTGTGATCGCGGGGAAGCTTCAGCCCGGGATGATAGTGGAAGCACTCGATGCCGGCCGCGCGGGCGGCGTGTTCAAAATGTTCCCCGCGCCACTTCGCCCAGTTGAAGCGCGGATCGCCGCAGTAGGCGAGTTCCCTGAATCCGCGTTCGAGCAGGTGCTCGACCGCGAGCTGGGCGATGGCGGCGTCGTCGGTCTCGAACCAGGGGAGTGCCGGCAACTGTCGGGCCGCGGAGAGATCGACGATCGGGGACTTCAGTTTCCGCAGGATCTTCCCCATCGCCGCATTCTCGACGCGGGCGAGGATGCCGTCGCCGTTCCAATCGGCCAGCCAGGTCGGGGGTTTATCGCCCCGGCCGTGCTCGGCGAGGTAGATGGACCACTCGGGATGCTCCCGCATGTAGGCGATCACCCCCCGCAGCAACCCGCGTGCGTAGGCGTTCGAAGTCTCGATGAGGAGGGCGACCTGACGCACGGGAAGCGGGGGGAAGTGGACCAGGTTTCCGGGCGGACCGGAGGCGGGAAGAAACCCTCTTCCCGCCCGACGCCGGCTTACTGGGTGAAGCTGGGGAGCTTCACGATCTTGCCGCCCTGCAGGGCGGACTCGTGCGAGCAGAGGCCGACACAGGTCCAGTTGGCGGATTCACGCGCGTTGGGGAAGGGTTCGCGGTTGCCGACCAGTGCCGAGGCGAATTCGTTGGCCAGATGCGGATGCGAACCGCCATGGCCGGCACCCTGGGTGAAGCTGAGGTGCGTCTTCTTGCCGAGATCGTACACGCCCTTGGTGGTGAACGGACGGATGCTGCGCGGAAGCAGCTTGGCGTAGTCCGGTGCCTTCACGAGCTTCGGGATCCTGGCTTCGGGGAGCTTGGCACGATGCAGCACCATCGGTTCATGCTCGATCAACGGCCACTCGACCGAGGCCTTGGAACCGTACACGTCGATGCTCTCGCGGTACTGGCGGGCGGTGTCGAACAGCGAACGGTACACCCGCGCGCTCAGGTCGGAATCCTTGAACTTGATGTGCGTGGTCTCGACGGCGAAGGGAGAGTTGTACTTCTCGACCAACTCGGGACGGATCGTTCCCGAACCGAAACAGGAAACGTATTCCGCCGTCAGCCGGAGCAGCCCGGCCACCGGTCCGACGCAGTGCGTCGCGTACCACATGGGCGGCAACCCGGGCCAATAGTTGGGCCAACCGTCCATGTCCTGCTGATGGGACGCCTGAAGGAACTGCACCTTGCCCAGCGCGCCCTTCTCGTACAGTTCCCTGATGTAAAGGAACTCACGGGCGTACACCACCGTCTCCATCATCATGTAGCGCAGCCCCGTCTTCTTCACGAGATCGACGATCTTCTTGCAGTCCTCGATCGAGGTCGCCATGGGCACCGTGCAGGCCACGTGCTTCCCCGCCTTGAGCGCGGCGATGGACATCCAGCCGTGGTCGGGAATGGGCGAGTTGATGTGGACCGCATCCACCTTCGGATCCTTGAGCAGGGCATGGAAGTCCGTGTAACGGACATCGACCCCGAAGGCGTCGCCGATGGTCTTGAGCTTTTCCTCGTTCCGCTGGCAGATGGCGTAGCAGCAGGTATCCGGATGCCGCTGCCAGATGGGGATGAATTCGGCACCGAAACCGAGGCCGACAACGGCGATGTTCAATTTGCGTTCGCTCATGGCTGTGAAAATGCTTTCGGGAGAAGGCGAGGCGCAAAACTGACACGAACGGTCCGGGAACTCCATGAGGACTTGAGGCCCTGGGCTTGAAGATATTTCCGCCCGTGGGAGACGAGGTCACGAGGCTCATTCTGGTGGAGCGGGTATTGCCCACGAATCACACCAATCACTCGAAACAGGGCGGCGGTTAGTGTGATTGGTGTGATTCGTGGGCGGTTGCCTCCCGTTCATGGACTCGCTCCCTCCGAGGGGATCTCGGCAAAAAAAAGCGGGCACCTTGCGGTGCCCGCCTAACCCAAACAACCAAACTTAACCTCCTTTACCGTCTCCCGAAGGGGATCCGGCTGGGGATCGTCCTGCGATCGTTGCAACCACGGTGTCGATCCCTGTGAGAACCAACGCCGAAATTGACGGCGAAAACGGGGTAGACCGCAATTTTATTTTGCCGGACGAGCAAGGGAACTCATCCTGCGGTCCCGGCCCCTCCTGAGGGAATTCCTGATGAAACAGCCACTGCGGCAGTACATCGCGGACAGAGGGTGGGGTGAACACCTGACAGGCCCACGTCCTCCTCCCAGTGCCAGCAACGCTCGCATTTGGTCCCGTGCGCCCGCTCGACACGCACCTGGAACTCCGCCCCTTCCTCGATCAAAAGCTGGGAAACATTGAGGATTTCCTTCAACTCCGGCCCGTGCGCCCTTGCCGTGGCCACCTCAACTTCCGACAGGGCCAGGACGAGTCGCGCCTCCAGCGCCTTACCGAGGAGTTTTGCCTGGCGCGCCTTTTCCAACTCCGGCAGCACCCGCTCCCGCAACGAGAAAAGAATCTGCCATTCCGTCTGCACTTCCCCACTTCGGGTATCCACCAATGGGATCCACCGGGAAAGATGCACCGAATCCGTCGGCCGCCCCGGGATCGCTTCCCAGGCTTCATCGGAGGTGAAAACCAGGATCGGCGCGAGCATCTGGCAGAGTCCACTGACCAACCGATGCAACACCGTCTGGGTCGAACGCCGCCGCCCGGAGTTTGCCGCATCCGTGTACAACCGGTCCTTCACGATGTCGTGATACACCGAGCTGAGTTCGACCGCGCAGAACTGCGAGACCCGCTGGTACACGACGTGGAACTCGAAGGCTTCGTATGCCGCCGCCACATCCGACTCCAAACGCGCAAACTCTCCCAGGATCCAGCCATCAAGCGACGTCAGTCGCTCGGTCGGGACGGAATCCCGGGAAGGAACGAAGTCGTACAGGTTGCTGAGCTGGTACCGGAGCGTGTTGCGGATGAGTCGGTAGGTTTCGCCCACCTTCTGCAGGCGCTTTTCCGAAACGACGATGTCGCTCCGGTAATCCTGAGAAGCCACCCACAGCCGGATCACATCCGCCCCGTACTCCTGCACGTAGCGCTCTGCTGTCTGCGGCTTGGCGTAGCCGCCCTGACCCTGCTTCGACTTGGAGATCTTCTCGCGGTCCTCATCCACCATGAATCCATGGGTCAACACCGTCCGGTACGGCGGCGCTCCATTGCCGGCCAAGGACAACAACAGCGACGACTGGAACCATCCGCGGTGCTGGTCCGAGCCTTCGAGATACACGTCAGCCTGCCACCCGAGCGGCGTGCCCGGATGCTGCAACTCCGCCCGCTGCATCAGCACCGATCGCGACGACGAACCGGAATCGATCCACACGTCCAGCGTGTCCTGCGCACGGCTGACTGCCTCGGGTCCGGTCCAGTCTGCCGGACGGCACCAGGCCCACAGTTCCTCCGTGCCCCGGCTGAACCAGGCATTCGAACCGTGTTCCTCAAACAGGTCGGCCGCTTTCCGGACGATGTCGGCCGAAAGGATCGGTTCACCGTCAGCCGCATAGAACGCCGGGATCGGCACGCCCCAGGTCCGCTGCCGCGAGATGCACCAGTCCGGACGCGATTCCACCGCGGCCTTGATGCGGTTGATGCCCCAGTCGGGCACCCACCGGACCCCGTCGATGGCCGAAACCGCCTGCTGACGGAAGGTCTGCGCGGTGCCGGGGACCGTGTGATCGATGCGGATGAACCATTGGTCCACGGCGCGGAAGACGATCGGGGTCTTGGACCGCCAGCAATGCGGGTAGCTGTGATGGTAGTCCTCCCGGAACGCGAGGGCGTTGGACTCCGTCAACAGGGCGATGACCGCGTCGTTGGCCTCCGAACGGTTGTTCTTCTCGAGGACCGACTTCCCCACCAACGACTCCGGCAACTGCTGTTCCCGAGGCAGGTCGGCCGTCGGCGAGAGCCGTCCCTCGTCATTGACCGGACAATAGATCGGCAGGCCGATCTGAAGGCCCAGGTGGTAATCCTCCAGACCGTGTCCGGGAGCGATGTGGACGAACCCGGTGCCGGTCGACGACTCGACGAATCCCGCCCCGTGCAACCGTCCGGTCCGGGGACAGAACGGATGTTCGTAGGAGAGCGACGCCAGTTCATCGGCGGAGGCGGTGCGGATGATCTGGTAGTTTTCCCAGCCGCACTTCTGCGCGATCACGCCGATCAACAGGTTGGCGACCAGGTAGGTCTCGCCGTTGGCGTGGACGTAGGCGTACTGAAGCTCCGGATTGAAGGCCACGGCGAGGTTCGCCGGCAACGTCCAGGGCGTGGTGGTCCAGATCAGGACGAAGGTATTGGGCTCGCCCACCAGCTTGAACTTCACGTACACGCTCTGGCTGATGTGGTCGGCGTACTCGACCTCGGCGTCGGCCAGCGCGGTGCGATACGGGATGCTCCAGAACACCGGCTTCTTGCCGCGATAGACAAAGCCCTTGGCCACCAGATCGGCGAACAACCGCACTTCGTTGGCCTCGTACTGCGGGTCGAGCGTCAGGTAGGGATGCTCCCAATCGCCCAGCACGCCGAGGCGCTGGAACTGGGTCCGCTGGAGATCGACGTACCGACGCGCATACGCGTCGCAGGCACTGCGGATGGTGGCGGCATCGGCGTCGCCCAGGCCCTGGGCCCGGAGTTCCTGGGTGACCTTCGCCTCGATGGGGAGCCCATGACAGTCCCAGCCGGGAACGTAGGGAACCTGGAAGCCGGCTAGCGTCCGGGACTTGAGGATGATGTCCTTGAGGATCTTGTTGAGCGCCGTCCCCACGTGGACATCGCCGTTGGCGAAGGGCGGTCCATCGTGCAGCACGAAGCGGGGCGCGCCGGCGCGGGCTTCCTGGATGCGCTCGTACAGTCCCGCCTGACGCCACTTCTCCAGACGCTTCGGTTCGCTCTGTACCAATCCCGCCTGCATCGCGAAATCCGTCCGCGGCAGGTTGAGTGTATTCTTGTAGTCCATCGAAAAGGCCCTTCCGGAAGAGGCGGACCGTAAGCCACCGCCCAGACCCGGCCAAGTGCGATCCCGGGCCGGGCCTGAGGCGCGCATCTTGAGTTGGTGATGGATGTAGGCCGCCTGCCCTCAGGCGGCGATGCGGAAGCGCCCGCTCGGACGAGCTCCGCGAGTCCGTGAACCCTCCCGTCTCCCTCCCCTTGAAACCGATGGCCCACGAACCACACGAATCACGCGAATGAAGACGCTGCCGGTCCTTCGCTCCTCCGCGTGCTCTGCGCCTCCGCGTGAGATCAGGCAGGGATGGATTTGCGGTCGCTCTGAATCTGCGGGAGACCTT
>CAMCFL010000194.1 GCA_945873715.1 Akkermansia muciniphila | reverse complement strand
CCTTGGACGCGAAGACCGGTGCGGTAATGTGGAAGACTTCGACCAAGAGCGCCGGCTATTCGACGCCTTACTTTCTGGGTACGGGCAAGGACGCGATGATGATCGTCGGATCGGCCGAGGCCTATGTCGCCGTGCGGCCCGGGGACGGATCGGAGGTGTGGCGGGTCAAGTGGTTGACCGAGTACGGAGTGAACGCGTCGGACCCGATCATCGAAGGGGATCGCATGTTCCTTTCCACCGGGTACGGCAAGGGCGGGGCGTTGTTCAAGCTGGGGGGCGCGGAACCGGAGATGCTGTGGCGCACCAAGGCGCTGCGGACGCAGATGAACGCGGCGGTGCTTCACCAAGGGCACCTGTACGGCGTGGATGGCAACACCACGGACAAGGCGTCGTTGAAGTGCCTGGATTTCGCGACCGGGAAGGAGAAGTGGAGTCAGGCAGGTTTCGGCACCGGCGGGGTGACGGTGGTGGACGGCCGCCTGGTGGCGCTCGGTGGAACGGGTGAACTGGTGGTGGCCCCGGCCACGCCGGACGGCTTCAAGCCGACGGCCCGGGCCCAGGTGATCGGTGGGAAGACCTGGACCACCCCGGTGTTTTCCGGGGGACGCATCTACTGCCGGAACTCGCGCGGCGGCGTCGTGGTGCTGGATATGCGGTGAGGGACGGTTCTTGGCTTCAAGGCTCACTTCAATCGGGCGGGGAACGTGCGTAGGTTGGGGTGCGGTCGAATGGAAGCCAGAGTCTCCTGACGTCGTCTCCTACGAGGTGCCAACGGAAGCAGGCGGACTTCGGGAGTGGCGGGGAGCGTGGGTGGGTCGGCGTGCGTCCCGTGGAGTGTGGGTCCCCCCCAACCTGTAGGAGACGAGGTGACGAGGCTCACTTCAATCGGGCGGATTCCGTGCGTGGGCCGGGGCGTGTCCGAATGGAAGTCAGAGTCTCCTGACGTCCACGCGCCGGTGGCTGGCGCCTTGAAAGGGAGAACTTGAAACTGGGAACTCGTGCAGGGCCGCGCCATCCTGCGCAGGTTTCCTACCTCCATGAACGTGATTCCGGTCCAGAACCGCCGTCGTTTTCTCCGTGATGCCACCCTGCTCGGGGGTGGCTTCGGGGTTGCCCCGTTTCTCCGTGCCGCGGATCCGGCGAAGAAGTATCGCACGGCATTGATCGGGTGCGGTTGGTGGGGGAAGAACATCCTCAAGGAAGCGATCGCCAGCGGCTCCGTGAAGGTGGTGGCCCTGTGCGATGTGGGCGCGAACATCCGCGAGGTGGCGGCCGAGCAGGTGACGGATCTCAACGGGGACCAGCCCAAGTCGTACAACGACTACCGGGAGATGCTGGAGAAGGAGAAGCCGGAGATCGTCATCATCGCCACTCCCGACCACTGGCATGCGCTCCAGACCATCGCCGCGGTGAAGGCCGGGGCGCATGTCTTCGTGGAGAAGCCCACCGGCCACACCGTCAACGAAAGTCGCGCCATGCTGCATGCGGCCCGCGACAGCGGACGGGTCGTGCAGGTCGGGCTGCACCGGCGCATCGGGCCCCATCACGTCAGCGGTATGAATTTCCTCAAGTCTGGTGCCGTGGGCGACGTGGGGATGGTCCGGATCTTTGCCCATGGCGGCGGCGGACGCGAAAAGCCCTCCCGCAACACGGATGTGCCGCCGGGAATGGACTGGGATCTCTGGTGTGGTCCGGCCCCGAAGCGTGCTTTCAATCCCAAGTTGCACCCGGGCGGATGGCGCCAGTTCCTCGACTACGGCAATGGCCAGCTCGGGGATTGGGGCGTCCATTGGCTCGATCAGGTGCTCCTGTGGAGCGGGGAGAAGTATCCGCGTCGGGTCTTCTCCACCGGTGGCCGGCCGGTGGCGGGACCGGCGGTGAATTCAGCGACCGAACAGACCACGGACGCCCCGGACCATCAGGTGGCCGTGTATGACTTCGACGGTTTCACCTGCGTCTGGGAACATCGGCGGTTCGCCGAGAACAATGCCGAGAAACACGGGGTCGGCGCCTACTTCTACGGGACCAAGGGCACGCTCCACATCGGGTGGAGGGACGGCTGGACCTTTCATCCGTCGGATCGAAACGCACCGGTGGTGCATGAGGATTCCCAATTGCAGGAACCGGACGGCCACAACCTGAAGCTGCTGTGGGCAGACTTCATGGCGTCGATCACGGAAGGGAAGAAGGCGGTGGCAGCCATCGAGATTGCCCATCGGTCCTCCGTGCTGCCCTTGCTGGGGATGATCTCGTTGCGGACGGGACGGAGCCTTCAATGGGATGGCGATCGTGAGCAGATCGTGGGCGACCCGGAGGCGAGCAAGCTCCTGAGCCGGCCGTACCGGGACGGCTGGGTGTACCCGGCCTGACCCAGGAAGTCGCCAGATCCCAGATTCCAGAGGCCAGAGGGGAACGGGCTGCTCACCCCAGCCGCCGTCTGGAGGGACGGGCGTTTCGGACGAGCTCTGCGAGTCCGAAACGCCACCGGTTGGCATTGGCGGACTCGTGGAACTCGTCCCTCCGAAGCCGCCATTGAGGCTTGCGGGCTCAGGCTGGCACCTGGGAACTGGGATCTGGCAACTACCCCTCCGGCTTACAGCCGGATGGTACTGGTGCGCTGGGTTTCCTCGCTGCGGCCTTCGAGGCGGGCGATGTGCTGCGGCGGGAGAAAGAGGGGACCTCCGAGACGGGCGGCACCGACGAAGACGCGGGCGGCTTTCTCGGCCATGAGCAGGGTGCCGAGGACGGAGCGGGCGGTGGGGCCGATGGCGATCACGCCGTGATTTTGCAGGAGGATGAGACGGGCCGGCCGGTTCTGCGTGCGTCGCTGGGCCAGGTACATCTTCGAGCGGATCTCGCGCGCCAGGGGAACGCCAGGGTCGGTATAGGGCACGTACACGCTCTGGGCACCGACAAACTCCACCTCCTCGGGAAACATCCGGTGCTCGGCGAAGCGCTCGGCGGCCGGGGAACAGAGGATCTGCAGGAGGGCGTCCGGGTGGCAGTGGGCGACGAATCGGACCTCCGGAAGCGTCAGGAGGAAGGCGTGGAACGTCGATTCGAAGCTCGCCCGCCGTCCGTTGGGGTCGGTCTGGGCGCCACTGATCACCCGCTGGAGCGAGACGGCGTCCAGCAACGGCATCTCCATGATCCGCAGCATCGCCTCGGTGTTGCACTCGGTGACTTCAGCCGGGGTCAGTTCCCCGAGGCAGGCCCCGGTCGATTTCACCAGGAACCGTCCGTCATCGATCCGGGCCGAGACATTGCCTTCGCTGAGGACGACCAGGCCATGCGGATCCCGCCCGATCTGGTGGGCAAGCCAAAGCAGGTCATCCAGAGGCGTGTTCGAGGGCGAGGGATTCGACATGAGTGAGGGCAAGATGGGCGGAAACGGGGAGAGACGTCAGCCCTTGAGTTTACGTTCGAGGATCTCCCCTGCCATGCCCGGGTTGGCCTTGCCCTTGGACAGCTTCATGACCTGGCCCTTGAGGAAGTTGAGCGCCGCACCCTTGCCGGCGCGGAAGTCGTCCGCCGGCCCCGGATGGGCGGCGATGACTTCGTCGCAGATCTTCTCGATCGCACCGGTGTCGCTGACCTGGGCAAGGCCCTTGCGATCGACAATCGCAGCCGGGGAATCGCCGGTGGCGAACATGTCGGCGAGGACTTCCTGTCCGACCTTGGCGCTGATCCGTCCGGCATCGATCAATTCGACGAGCTCGCGGAGTTGGCCCGGGGTAAAGCGCAGGTCCGCCAGCGAAGAGGCGGACGCAGCCAGCTGGGCCGACAGGTTGTTGATGATCCAGTTGGCAATCCCCTTGGGGTTATTGCCACCGGCGGCCGCCTTCTCGAAGAAATCGCCCAGGGCATCGTTCGACTTGAGCACTTCGGCGTCGCCGGCGGGCAGGCCGAAATCGCGGATCAACCGTTGCTTCCGCGCCAGGGGCAGCTCGGGCACGACGGCGCGGATGGAGGCGATCCATTCCTCGGTGGGGGTGAAGGGCAGGAGATCGGGGTCAGGGAAGTAGCGGTAGTCATGGGCATCCTCCTTGGAACGCATCGACTCGGTGATGCCTCCGAGGTCATCCCAGCGCCGGGTCTCCTGACGGAGCTTTTCCCCGCGGGTGACGGCCGCGATCTGGCGGGGGATCTCGTAGTCGAGGGCGTGCCGGACGCCGGAGAACGAGTTCATGTTCTTGATCTCGATCTTGGCACCGAGACCGGTGGAACCCTTGGGACGCACGGACACGTTGACGTCGCAGCGGACCATCCCCTTCTCCATGTCGCAGTCGCTGATGCCACCGCGGACCAGGAGCTCGATGAGGGCGTTGAGATAGGCGTGCGCCATCTCGGCGGAGGTCAGTTCCGGTTCGCTCACGATCTCCAGCAGGGGAACACCGGCGCGGTTGAAATCGACGCCGCTGTGCCGGTCGAAGTGGTTGTTCTTGCCGACGTCTTCCTCCAGGTGGGCGCGGGTGATGCGCACCCGGCTGATCCCGCCGTTGAACTCGAAGTCGAGGAACCCTTCCCGGGTGGAGGGTCTGTCGTACTGGGTGACCTGGTAGTTCTTGGCGGAGTCCGGGTAGAAATAGTTTTTCCGGTCGAACTTGGCGAACCGGGGGATCTCGCACTGGAGCAGGAACCCGGTCAGGACGGTGAGCCGGAGAGCCTCCGCGTTGGCGACCGGCAGGACACCGGGCATGCCCAGGCACACCGGACAGACGTTGGTATTGGGGGACGCCCCGAACTCGTTGGCGCAGCCGCACCACATCTTCGATTTCGTCTTCAGCTGGACGTGCGTCTCCAGCCCGATGACCGCTTCGTATTCCATGGTCGTCGGCGGGTATGCCACGAAGTCCGTCGGACGGCGAGCCGGGAAGAATCGCAGGAGCCAGATTTTGCCGGACCGTGGGACCTGACGAGGGCCTTCATGCCCGTTGGAGTTTGGCATTGTCGGGGTGGGCGAAGCGATACCCCGGGTCAGTTGCCCTTGAAATCCTCCCACCCCGGCAGGGGTGGCAGAGCTGCAACTCCTCCGGGGTTGACTGGACTTTTCGCGCCCGTTCCCGGGGTGGTACCCCGGGCTAATCGCTGCCATCCCTCCGGGATGAGGAGGGACGACGGGGCTCGCCGCCGCATCGGGGTCGGAGATTTCCGCATGGCGCGTCGGGGGCAGTGTCAAGATGCGCCCGGCGCAACCGCAACACACCATCAAGGAACTGGCCGTGGCGCGTGCCGAAGCCAGCTTGCGGCCGTGGTTTGAACGCGTACTGCGTTCCTACGAACGGTACGCCGCCGACATGATCGCCGGAGGCAAACCGTGGGAGGCGTTCGTTGAGCGCAATGTCCCGCCCAATCCGATCCGGGCAAATTCCAAGATCATTGGATTCGACATGTTCGTCGATGATTCCGGCCTGCGGATGACGTTCACTCCTTCCGGAGCCATCGACGAAGAGGCGACGGGTCTGGTTCCCGCGGTTCGGGAACTTTTCGAGCGTGAAACGGGGATCGATCCAACGATGTGTGACTTCGAGAAGCGCGACGTGGACCGTTATCGGGTGGAGATCGTTGGCGAGGGTCCCCTCGCCAACCAAGGATTCAACTACCTCCGTGTTCAGGCCGCGATCATGGCCGTGCAATGCGAGGTGGTTTCGCGTGGATGGATGATCTCCGAGACCATGCTCAACCGGACCTTCATCGATGGCGAAGGCGATCGGCTCGGAAAGGAAGTCGTTGGTGTGTCGCGTCCCTATGCGATGAACCTGGGTACCAATTACAGCGAGCGGTAGGCCCGGTGTCCGGGTCGGGCGGGGGGATGGCCGCGGAGGAGCGGAGAAGCGGAGACCCGACAAGGCAGGCCTCCGGAGGGATCCCGGTCCCCCCCCGATCGGGGGGGCCGGCGGCCCGCCGGTACGGTCCTTTTCCGCGCCTCTGCGTCTCTGCGGGAGAATCCGGTTGGCGGGCTAGCCTCCCGATCCGCGGTTCAGACCTTTCCGTCGACCTTGATGTGGTAGTTGAACTTCCGCTTGTTTTTGTCGCTCCACGGCTCGCAGAGGAAGCTCCAGATGTTCATCTCGGCGCCCGACCCGGATTTCGCCAATCGACCACTGTACCCCGCGTGGTTTCCTTCACGTAGGCGTAGAGTTCCTTGCAGGCGGCATTGAAGTCGTCTCCGGTGACGATGTCGGTGAAGTCCGCGTACACGATTGGCGGGGCCAGCTTGCCCTTGGGACCCGTGTTGAAGGCGAAGAGACCGGGGTCAGTGAGCCAGAGTTTCAATTGGGCTTTCACGCTGGCGACCATTTCGTCCTTGTTCATGGGCGGTCTTTTTATCGGGTTATGTTGAGGGTGAATCGAAGCATGTGGCGCTGTTCCGACGGGGGAGACATCGCCTGCTTTGGTGATCCGATTGGATCGAAGCTGGGTTGCCGACGG
>CAMCFL010000193.1 GCA_945873715.1 Akkermansia muciniphila | reverse complement strand
TCTTGAGAAGGGATCGCTCCAGCAGGTTGCGGAGCTCGCGCACGTTCCCAGGGAAATGATGACCCGCCAGCGCCTGCAGATCCTCGGGTCGAACCAAGGGGGTTCGCCGACCGTACTTGGTGGCCAACTGAAGCACGATGGCCTCGGTCAGCGCGGGGATGTCCTCCGGACGTTCCCTCAGCGCCGGCATGCGGATTCCCATGACGTCCAGCCGGTACATCAAGTCTTCGCGGAAACGTCCGGCGGCAACCTCCGATGCCAGATCGCGATGGGTCGCCGCGACGATCCGGCCGGAGAATTGACGGGGGGTGGTCGTCCCCAGCGGACGATACTCCCGGGATTCGATGAAGCGCAGGAGCTTGGCCTGCTGGAGCAGCGGGATCTCGGCGACTTCATCCAGGAACAAGGTTCCTCCTTCGGCCGCGCCCACCAACCCCGCGCGCCGTCGGTCCGAACCCGTGTAGGCACCCTTGTCGCTGCCGAAGAGCTCCGATTCGAACATCTCCGCCGGAACCGCAGAGCAGTTCAATGGGATGTACGGGGCTCCCTCGGGATCCTTGGGATGCGACAACCGATGCAGGACTCGGGCGGCGAGATCCTTGCCGGTGCCGGTCTCGCCCAGCAGCAGCACGGTGACGCCCGGATGCCGCGCGGCCTGTTGCAGGTGTTCGAGGACCCCTTTCATCGGGCCGGAACGCCCGATCAATTCCCCGCCGCCCTGCGGATCCGGGCGGCTGAGTCGCAGCCGGGCCCGCTGGAGGGAAGCGGTGAAGTCGGCGGCCTGGAGCGGCTTGGTCAGGTAGTCAAACAGTCCGTTGCGGGTGAGTTCCACCGCCTGCGACAGCTCCGGTGCCCCGGTGATCATCATGACCACGGTCTCCGGGCAACGCCGGCGCAGTTCGGGATAGAACTCATAGCCGGTCCCGTCGGGCAACCGGTTGTCGATCACCGCCAGGTCGAACCCGCGTCGCGCGATCATCGCCCGCGCTTCCGCCACGGTGGCGCAGTGGATCGGTTGCCCTCCCAACTCCCGCACCAGAGTCGCCAGCATGGAGGCAAACCCCGGATCATCGTCCAGCAGCAGGCAGGAGAAGGGAGCGTCTGGGGAAACGGTCATGGGAATCGCGTGAGCGGGTTTCAAGGCACGTTGGGAAGCTTCAAACGCCAGAACTGCTGCGGGGCGAGGTCAGGATCCAGCCGGACCTCGACGACGCCGTTGGCATCCGGCACCGCCGTCGGCCACGGGGCCCAGGCACCGTCCAGCGTCGGGGTCACCTGCAGCTCCGCGAGGGCCGGGCCCGCGGTCAGATACCGCAGCAACCAACCTCCCCCAAGGGTCCGCATCGCCGCCGGCGGCGACCACACCGAGACCGGGATCGGCGTCGAGAGGACCGCTCCGACCTGATTGGAAACCTCCACCTGATAGCTCCCGGCGATGGCGGCCCGGGCCGACCCGAGGTCGAGCAAGTGGTTGGTGATGCCGGAGGCGGCGGCGGACGTCGGCAACCAGCGGTAGGAAAGCGGGAGGGTTCCCTCGGCGACGACCGAGAGCGCCACGGAAGATCCTTCGCGCACCACCTGTCCCGCCGAGACGCTGATGATCCGCGGGGCCATCAGCACCGGAATGGCATTCGTCTCCAGTCGGTAGTTCAGGTGGGCGCGACCGCGCGCCCCATTGACGCCGTCCACCACCACGATGTAGCGCTGGGCGACATCCGCGCGGAACCGCACCCGCGAGGAACGTCCGTCCGGCCCTGAATTGTCGTCGCAGGTCACTTCGCGCAGGCTGGCGTAACCGAGATACGGCATCTCATAGGTGTACACCGCAATCACCGTGTCGAAGCTGCTGCCGGCGGTATCCACGTCCATCTCACCCGACGCCGGAGGGTAATACCCGAACCAATAGGAAGACCCGGATCCCTTGCCGCAATGGATGGGCTCGGCGGCGTCGCGCCCGGAATAAACCGTGTCGAACACCTGGGAACCATTGTAGCCGCGGGTGATCCCATCGCCGGCGGGGCGGGCCTGACGGAGTGGGCCGGGCCGCTGGCCACCGGCCCCGATCAATGCCGACTGCATGGCGTCCTCAGGCTTGTTGCGGGCGAGGGTCCCGGTGGATCCCTCGGTACTGAGCTGCACCTCCACCGGTTCACTGAAGTAGCGGACGGAATCGGTGTCGATCCGAAGCCGGTACTGCCCCACCTGCGCCTCGGTGAGACTGGGAATGATCAGCGTGGGCCCCTCCTGGTCCTGCAGCTCCACATCGTTCAGGAACCAATGCAGGTTCACATCGTCGAGATCGTCCAATTGGTACGTCAGGACGACCCGGGAGCCCGGAGGAAACGCCTGGTCGGCCGGTCCCGTGACGATCACGGGGAGGATTTCGGTCAGTTCCTGCATCTCCCATTTCAGCTTGAAGCCGCCGGTGCTGCCGGCGAAGCCGTCGATGGCGATCTCGTAGCGTTCCCCTGCCCGGGTCCCGAACCCCACTGCGGCCGAACGGACATCGCGTCCGTCGTCATTGCTCGCCACCCGCTCCAGACTCTTGAGAACGGGCGGTTCACCCGCCTTCAAGCGATAGACCCCCAGCAACACGTCAAAGTCCTGCCCATCCACCTCGATCTTCATCAGGCCATTCGAGGGAGCCTCCCAGGTGAGCCACACCGAGTGCGACGAGGCCTTCCCGCCGTGACGCGGTTCATCCGACTCGATCGAGGTGCCGACCGTGCTCCCGGTTTGCGTCCCCTTCAGGCCGGTGACCCACACCCGGGAACCGAAGGCATCCACGAAATCCTGCGCCTGCACCGCTGGCATCACGGCCAGCAACACCAGCCAGAATCCCCAGCTCCAACGCGTGAAAACTCCGTTCAACACAATCTCGAATGTCCTCTCACAATCCCTCTGGATCAGCCGGCGTGCCAAGGTCCGAAATCAACCCGAATCCGGCGCAAGCAGCCCCAATTCAGGGTCGGTCGGAACCGATCGGTCCGCAAACGGTCCGCGGGCGGACAAGAAGGTGGTCCGCGAACGGACCAGCCTTGGGAAAGAGCCCGGTGGTGGTGGCGTCCACCTGCGGCACCGCCGGCAAAGGCACGACCCAGGCGAAATTCGTTCCCTCGCCCACGATGCGGGTTTCGATCGCGAGTCGTTCCACCCCATTGGACCAGACCAACAGCGCCCGCTGATCCGGCATCCGCACTTCCGTCGAGATCGCCACCGGGGGAAACGCCTTCCCGTCCGCCAGTAGGCTGATCGACGACAGGAGCCAGAGGACGAACGTGAGGGCGACGAGCCCGGCGGGACATTTCTCCCGATGCGCAGGGGAGAGTCCTGGGACCGCGGCCGTCCCCGGCCGCTCGGACGCGTGATGGGAAGCGGGCGAGGACGCCCGCGGTCCCAGGCTTCGCCAGCAATGGGGCTTCATGGGTTGGTTGTGGCTGTAGGCCGCCTGCCCTCAGGCGGCGATGGGAAAGGTGCCCGCAGAGGACTGCATGCCTGCGAGTCTGTGCACCTGGCCCTCGCCTACTCCGGGTTCTCCAGGAGTTCGGTCAACCGGGGGCGCAGTTCGACGGGTAAGACGGCGAGCCAACCGGCGTCCACCAAGCCGAGTTCAATCAGGTCCCGAAGGTGGGTCCGGTCCTTGTCTCGGAACGAGGTCAGTTTCATTCGCACGAGGGCTGAAAGGCTGACGAGGCGGAACTGGTCGGCCTCCTCGGCCTCGGTCACATCAGGCGAATCAAGCAAATGGTCGGGGCGTACTTTCTCGCCGGCGAGCACGATGTGCACCGCATCCCGGACGCTGGCGTCCGGCCCATCGAGGAAGATGTCCATGCCCCCCGGCATTCCCAGGCCGCTGACACGGCGGTGTACAAATCCGACTTCGGACAGCGCGGCCTTGGCCGCTTCGAGATCGGCGCGTCGCAGCAGGATATCGACATCCCGGGTGTTACGGATCGCGGCTTCGTCCACCCGTGAAACCCAAGCGGCGACGGCATTCCCGCCGGCCACGGCGTAGGGCACACCCGCCCGATGCAACGCCTGAGCCGCCCGCAGCAGTCGCTCTCGCACCTTTTCCACGGCGCGAATCATCCGCCCCCACGACACCGGGGCAAGCGTTGCGGTCGTCATTCTGGTGTCATCTTGGCCCAAGACATTCAGCACAGCCAGTCCGCATTGGCGCCTCCACCCTCACCCCAGTTCGCGACCGTCAGGAGTTTCGATGCGGTCCCAGGGACGAGCTCCGCGAGTCCGAAACTCCCAAGGTAGGTCATGGCGAACTCGTGGAATTCGACCATCACAAGGCACCATCGATGCCTGCGGTCTCAGCCGGAACGATGCAGTAGAAGTGAACCGGAATTCGCACGCGAAGACGCAGGATGCGCCCCGGGCGCAGTCCCTCTTGAGAGAAGGATTGAGACGGCGCGCTGAAACCGGGACTTTGAAAACCAACGTTTCCATCCGGGGGTGACAACGGAATCGTGCTCCGACCATGAAACAGCATCTAGCATTGGTCTCCATTCTCGTCCACGACTACGACGCTGCCATCGCCTGGTATCGCGATGTCCTCGGCTTTGATCCTGTCGAAGATACCCCACTCGAACTCGGCAAGCGCTGGGTGGTCCTGGCACCACCCGGTGCCACCGAATGCCGACTCCTGCTGGCCCAGGCCCGCGGCGACGAGCAGATCCGCGCCGTTGGAAACCAGTCCGGCGGACGCGTGTTCCTGTTCCTCCACACCGATGATTTCCACCGCGATCACGCAGCCATGCTGGCCCGCGGTGTCCATTTCCTGGAAGAACCCCGCCGCGAATCCTACGGAACCGTTGCCGTGTTCGAGGATCTCTGCGGCAACCGATGGGATCTGCTGGAGCCTCACCGATGCCGCGCGCGGAAGCGGGTCGGGGTTTCTCCCGTCGCCGAGCGGAAGACGCGGGTGAAAGCGCTGTGATCGTAGAAGCCGCTGGCGAGGGCAACGTCGGCCACCGCCTGATCCGTCTCGGCCAGCATCTGGGACGCCGCCGCGCTCGTCCGCGCCGACAAGGACTTCAACCTGTTGATCATGCCCAGCGCCCACCACGGCGCGGCGGAATCCCCCTACGGAAACCGACGGCGCATGGATCATTTCGTGCGGCATCTGCACGGACGGGAACCGCGCAACTGAACGGAGCGACCCTCTCGTGGAGGGACGAACTCAACGCCCCAGATCGGCTCGACCCCAGTCCTCCGGCCTTCCTTGAACTCCCGAGCGTGGAGCCCAGGCGAGGCGCGACTCGTTGATGTTCTCGCCCGGTGCCGCGTCCGCCTTGTCGCCATCATAGATGAGGACGTTGAACCCGATCCGTTCCACCTCGGCTGGATCCACCCCCGCCTCGGACCAAGGGATCCGGGTGCGGATCAGATAGCCGTCCGGCAGACGCTCGGAATGCAGTCGCGTCCCCGGCGACACCCGTTCGATGGCCCCGGGACGCGCATCGGCATCGCGTGCACCCCGCACCTTGCCGGAACGATCGAAGGGAAAGATTCCGATCTTGTACGTTTCCAGCGTGTGTTCCGCACCTGCCGCCGGATCGATGCACACCTCGATGGAATCGCTCCGCCAATGGCCCCGGATGTCATCGGGTTCGATGTTGGAAACAACGACATCATCGCGGACGCGCACCTCCAGCCACAGGAACGTCCCGTCGTGGGCGACGCGAAAGACGGCCGAGACATCCGCCGCGTTGGTGACGGTCCCCTGCCAGGTGTTGGCATGGGGAATCGGGGTGGGAGGAATCGAAGCCCAGGCCGGGTCGGTTGCCGAGGCGTTGAGCTCCAGTCCCGTCTGCTTCTTCAGGCTCAAGCGCGGCACCGCGTGCAATCGGATCCGCGCCGTGACGTTGCTTCCGCCCACCTTCCCGGCCGCCTTCAACTCGCCGTCCCCTCCCACGGCGGGCGCTCGCACCTGGAGGATGCGGAAATAGGTCGGGGGTCGTCCCGGCGTCCCCACCTCGACTTCCGGAGGCGTCACCGTCCAACCCTCCGGCACCGTCAGCTGCAAGCGCCCCGGCGGCGTCCCGGGAAAATCGAGAACCTCGAAGGGCACGGGGGAAGGTTCGTCGGCAACGACCGGAACGTCGGGATCAAACGCGACGGCGGCGGATTCAATCTGCTGTTCCAGCACCCATTCCTGATATCGGGAGACTGCGGGACGGGGCAGGAATCGGAGTCCAACCACGGCCGGGGCGTCGGGGGCCTTCGGAGCAATGACCCGTTTGGGCACAGCACCCTCCACCGGGAGACCGCGGAAAAGATCGGATTCCTGCGGCTCGAAGGGGACCACCGATTTGACCAGTTGGAGGACCTGGGGCCGACCGAACCAGGCGGACGCCCCGAAGTTGCCGAAGGCCTGTGACCGGTGGTGAGACAAGGCTTCACCGGCGACCACCGACGGGATGCGTCC
>CAMCFL010000192.1 GCA_945873715.1 Akkermansia muciniphila | reverse complement strand
CAACTACATCATCCAGCACAACCCCGTCCCGCAAGGCTTCAAGAACGGCAAGGGCAATGCCTACGAAACCCCCCTTCGCGACAAGCGGCATGGACGCATCTATCGCCTGGCCTGGGAGCAGGCCCGCAAGGTCGCGCCCCTTGATCTTTCCAAGGCGGACACGGCCCTCCTCGTCGCCACCCTCCGCAACGACAACCTGCTCTGGCGTTCCCATGCCCAGCGCTTGCTGGTCGAACGGGGTGGCACCGATGCCATCCCGGCGCTCGTCAAGCTCGTCCAGGAACGTTCGGTCGATTCCATTGGACTGAACGTCGGTGCCCAACACGCCCTCTGGAGCCTCTCCGGGCTGGCGGCCACCGAGCAGACCTCCGTGCGTCGCGCCGTCGCCGGGGCCCTCCGGCATCGGAGTGCCGCGGTTCGCCGCGCCGCGCTCGCCGCCCTTCCCCGTGATGCCGCCGGGGCCAAGGCCCTCTCCGAGGCGCGCTTGCTGAATGATGTCGATGCCCAGGTCCGTCTCGCCGCCTTCCTCGCCCTCGCCGAGATGCCTTCGCAGGAAACCCTCGGAGCCGCGGTGTTTGTCGCGCTCCGGGATGAGGTGAACGCCGGTGATCGCTGGATTCCCCACGCGGCCACTGCCGCCGGCGCACGGCATCACCGCGGGTTCCTCAAGGCCGCCACCGGTCCCGCCATCCGCGGAACGATCCAGACCTTGCCGGATTCGGTGATTGAATCCCTGCGCGTCGTTTCCGCCCATCAGGCGGCCATCGACAGCGAACACGGTCTTGCCACCGTCCTCGGACTTCAGGGTGCTTCCGCTGCCTCCGCAGCGCCGGTGCTCGACGGTCTGGCTGCCGGATGGCCCACGGGCAAGCCACCCGCCATCTCCGAATCCGATGCCAGGCGTCTGCAAACCCTGGCCACCAGCCTCTCGGATTCGGCCCGGGGTTCGCTCATCCTTCTCTCTGACCGCTGGGGTCGTCGCGATCTCTTCGCTGCCGTCGTGGTCTCCACGGCTGCTGCCCTCCGTGGACAGCTCGCCACCGATGCCCTTCAGGACGCCGAACGAATCTCCCTGGCCCGACGCCTGATCACTCTGGATGACCGCTCGGAGTCGGTGAAATCCGTCCTCGCCCTGATCACGCCACAGACGCCACCCGCAACGGCGGCGGGTCTGTTGCAGTCGGTCGCCGTCAGCCGTCAGCCCGCAACCGGCGACGATCTGTTGTCCGCCTGGCCGGGTCTGACCCCGGCCGCCCGCCGGGCCACGGTTTCCACCCTCCTTCGCCGTGCGGAGTGGGCCCAGTCGTTGCTCGGAGCCGTCGAAGCCGGCCGACTCGACCGGACCGATGTCGCCAATGATCAATGGGGTCAGTTGCGCAACAACCCCGATCGCATGGTGGCGGAGCGGGCGCGCGATCTGAGCGGTCGCAAGGCGATCAAGAGCAACGCCGAGATGGAGGCCGTCATCGAGAAATTGATGCCCGTCGCCCGTCGCACGGGCGACCTCGCCCGGGGTCGGCAGGTCTTCGAGACAGCCTGCCTGATCTGCCATCCCCTCAACGGCAAGGGACAACGCATCGGACCCGACCTGACCGGCATCGGCATCCGTCCCAAGGGCGAGCTCCTCGTCGAGATCCTCGATCCGAACCGATCGGTCGAGGCGAATTACCGGCTGTGGACGGTCCTGACCCGCGATGGCGAGACCGTCGCAGGACGCCTCGACACCGAGACCGCGACCAGCGTCGAGATCCTCGACACCGCAGGTCAGAAGCACTCCATCCAACGCAAGGAGATCAAGTCCATCGAGGCCTCGACCCAATCCTTGATGCCCAGTGGATTCGAACAACTGCCCCCGGACGACCTGGCCGGCCTGCTGGAGTACCTCGCCGACAGCGCGAAGACCAAGTAACGAGCCGGTCGGGTTATTCGACCGAAGGCAACGCCGTCTTGAACAACGACGACGCAACGGCCGCAATAACTGCACCGGTTCGTTTCCTCACGTCGTGTCCGTTGATCTGTGGTTGTGAATCACGCTTCCCTCGTCCTTGTGGGACGGCCGCGGAGGAGCCGCGATCGGGGCCGGCCTGAGGGACGCGCCGCGGGGGTTCAACCCCAGATGAACGCAGATGGGACGGAACTCCCTCACGGGGACCGGCCCCCGGATGGATCCCCATGCAGCTCTTGATCGGGGGTACCCTGCGGCCCGCCGGTACTGGCCTTCTCTGCGCCTCTGCGCCTCTGCGGGAGAATCCGGTTTGCGGGCTTGGTCCATCTTCGCGGTCAAACCTGCGGGCTGGGGCTCGGGCTTGGCAGGCGCGACCCCGCCGGGGTCGATGGGCGGAGGGGGCGGACAAACCGGCGGTCATTCGACCGCCGTCACCCA
This sequence comes from Akkermansia muciniphila, assembly GCA_945873715.1. GTDB lineage: Bacteria > Verrucomicrobiota > Verrucomicrobiia > Limisphaerales > UBA9464 > UBA6176. The sequence goes on along the minus strand of CAMCFL010000192.1, from coordinate 4,073 downwards.
TCCGGGTCGCGTGGGGGATGGCCGCGGAGGAGTGGGGTCACTCACGACCGGGAGAGCCCTGGGATCGCGGCCGTCCCCGGCCGCCTCGCTCCCTGACGCCGAGCGGGCGACGACGCCCACGGTCCCGGGAGGGGCGTTGCGCGCGGTGGAATCCCTCGGGAATGCCACGAAGCGAGGTTCCCAGGCGGAGGAACTCAGTACCGGCGGGCCGCCGGTACCCCTGTTCAGGGCTCCGCTTCGCCGCTCCTCCGCGGCGGTACTCCACTCCCGCTGCAACTTCCCCTTCAAGCCGGGTTTCCCTACGCTGCTCTTGATGGCGCTCCCGGCGATCTCCGACGACGATGCTGACCTCATGCTCCTGGTGCGTGAGGGCGATACTGTCGCATTCACGCAACTGGTCGATCGTTGGAAGCAGCCGGTGATCCACTTCGTGTACCGGCTGCTGCCGGATGCCGACGAAGCCGAGGACATTGCCCAAGCAGTGTTCGTGCAGTTGTGGAAGTCGGCGTCGCGCTACGAGCGTCAGGCCCGGTTCAGCACCTTCCTCTTCACCATCGCGCGCAATCTCTGTCTCAACGAGATCCGGCGTCGGAGCCGACATCCCGCGGAGTCCCTGGAAGCCCGCCTGGAACCGGAAGGCGATGCGCCCGCGCGACAGCTTCCCGATCCGGGCCAGCTTTCACCCGATGACCAGGCGCAGCGGGGCGAGTTGGTGAACAAGGTGGACGAAGCCCTGGCGGCCCTTCCCGAGAAGCAGCGGATCGCCCTGGCCCTGTGCCGGGAGGGGGAGCTCAGCTACGACGAGATCGCCGTGGTGCTTGGGACGACGGTTCCGGCCACCAAATCGCTCATCCATCGGGCTCGCGAAGTGCTGAAGGCGCGGCTCAAGCCGTATCTGGCCTCGGGAGCCTGGGAACCCACGGCCTGAGACTGCAACTTTCCCGACACGGTGGTTTTCACTTTCCAAGACAACGCGCATGACACCGGAACCTTCAGATGACTGGGCCGACCTCGTCGCCGGTCCACGCCCCGATTCCGAAGAGGTGGGGCGCCTCCGGCAGGCCGGTCGGCTGACCGAACCCGAGCTGCGTCGGCTGGACGCCGAGCTGACGCTCAACCGCCTTCTCGACGGGCATCGCCGGCCTCCCGAGCCCTCCAGCAATTTCACCTCGCGGGTGCTGGCGGAGATCGCCCGGGAATCGCGTCCCACGGCGGCCCCGCTTCCTTGGTGGCAACGGCTTGGCTGGATGCCCCGGGCCGCTGCCTTTGCTGCGCTGGCACTGGTCGCCACCCTGGTCTGGTCGCAGGTCGTGGCCCGTCAGCAAAGCCGGCTCGCGGGTCGCGCCTCCGAACTCGGGCTGGCGGCCAATGTCCCCGGGCTGGATGCCGGTTCCCTGGTGGATTTCGAGGTGATCCGCCACATGGGCTCCGTTCCGAAGGCCGAGGACGACGCCCTGATCCTCGCCCTCGCCCAGTAACCGTTTGTTTCCGATGAACGTGCCCCACCGCCATTCCCGAGTTCAGCCTTTCCTCCGGGTGCTGACGTGGCTGGGTGGTGTTGGGCTGGCCACCTGGGTTGCGGCCCAGGAAACCTCGGTGTCCCGCACGGTTCCACCGATGCCGCCTCCCGTGCGGCCTCCGGTGGAATTGTTCCGCGAATTGCTGGCCGCGCCCCTGGAAAAGCGGGACGAGCTGTTGCGCTCGAAGACGCCTGCCGCCCGCGAACTCATCGCCCGTCGTCTGCGCGAGCATGAAAGCCTGGATCCGACGGCCCGTGCCGAAGCGGAATCCCAACTCCGACTGGCCCAGTTCCGGTTTTATCTCTCGCCGCTACTGAGGCTCTCCGGGGCGGAACGGGCCCAGCGTCTGGCGCAGGCCCCGGCCGAGGATCGGGCGCTGCTGGAGGAGCGGCTTCGGGCCTGGGATCGGCTCGCGCCCTCCGCCCGCGCCGCACTTCTCGAAAGCGACGATTCCCTCCATCTCTTCGTCCAGCAGCCGGGGGCGGAGCGCTCGCGGCTGGATGCCGCCCTGGCCAAGGCTCCGGCGGCGGCCCGCGCGGATATCGAGCGTCAGTTCACCCGGTGGAGTGCTCTTTCCGATGCCGAACGCGCGTCCCGGACGGCGGCCTTTCAGAGTCTCTTCGGACTGACCGATGGGCAGCGGCACCGCGCCCTCAACCGCATGCCCGAGGCGGACCGCGTGGCGATGGAGAAGACCCTGGAACGCTTCGCGCGTCTGCCGGAGGCGGAGCGTGTCCGATGCCTGGCCGGTTTCGAAAAGCTCTCGGCCTTGTCCCCTTCCGAGCGGGATGAGTTCCTTCGCAATGCTGCCCGCTGGCAGGCCATGTCCGCCGAGGAACGCGTCCTCTGGCGTCGAATCGTGCTGAGAACCTCGCCGCCGCCCCTCCCACCCTTGCCGTCGAAGCCGTCGGCCGGTTTGGTCTCCACCAATCGGTGAGCCGTGGATCCGACCCGGCATTCCGACGTCAGGCCGGAGCCGCCCCATCACCGCGGTGCCGGGACCGCGCCGCCAAACCGCTTCCTGTCCACGCATCGTGAGGCGGATCCGGAAATTGCCGATCTGGACCCCGCGGAAGAGCCCTCGCCGCGGACCGAATTCCTCCCGGACCTGACCCAGACCCTGCTGAGCCGGAACGATTCCCCGGACGTCGGATTCACCTGGAGCGCGAATCCCTACCGCGGATGCGAGCACGGGTGTGCCTACTGCTACGCGCGTCCCACGCACGAATACCTCGGCTACAATGCCGGGATCGATTTCGAGTCACGCATCCTGGTGAAGCACCGGGCGGCCGAACTCCTGCGGGCCGAGCTGTCGAAGCCGTCGTGGAAGCCCGAGGTCATCGCGCTCAGTGGCGTCACCGACTGTTATCAACCCATCGAGCGACGCCTGCAGATCACCCGCGCCTGCCTCGCCGTCCTCGCCGAGTTCCGCAATCCGGTCACCATCATCACCAAGAACGCCCTGGTGGCCCGGGATACCGATCATCTCGCCGAGTTGGCGCGGCACCGGGCGTCGGCGGTGTTCATCAGCCTGACCACCCTCGACCCGGACCTGCGCTCGATCCTCGAGCCCCGCGCCTCCCCGCCGGCCGCGCGGCTCCGGGCCATCCGACAGCTGGTGGACGCGGGGGTTCCCGTGGGGGTCTTCTGTGCGCCCATCATTCCGGCGATCAATGACCACGAGATTCCCCGGGTTCTGGAGGCGGCCGCCGCCGCGGGGGCATCGTACGCCAGCTACACCGTCCTGCGTCTGCCCTTGGCGGTGGAACCGATCTTCCTCGACTGGCTCCAGCGTCATTTTCCCGACCGACGCGAGAAGGTGCTGAACCAACTCCGCGAGTTTCGCGAGGGCGCGCTCAACCGATCCAACTTCGGGGAACGCATGCGCGGCACCGGTGCCGCGGCCGATCGGTTGAGCCAGTTCTTCAAACTTGCCGCCCGCAAACACGGCTTCGCCGAGGGCTGGCCTGAACCGTCGGGGGCCGCGTTCCGACGGCGGGAGCCGGGGCAGTTGGAAATGTTTTGAAGCGGCGCGCGGTCTGGGGTGCGTCCGAATGGAAGTCAGAGTCTCCTGACGTCGTCTCCTACGGGTAGGCGACGAGGGAAGCAGGCGCATCTTGGGAGTGGCGGGGAACGTGCGTGGGCCTTGGTACGTCCCCATGGCGTGAGGGTGTTCCCACCCCGTAGGAGACGAGGTCACGAGGCTCACTTCAATCGGGCGGGGAACGCGCGTGGGCTGGGGAGCGTCCGAATGGAAGTCAGAGTCTCCTGACGTCGTCTCCTACGAGGCGACGAGGGAAGCAGGTGCATCCTGGGAGTGGCGGGGAGCGCGCGTGGGCCATGGTACGTCCCCATGAAGTGAGGGTCCTCCCACCCCGTAGGAGACGAGGTCACGAGGCTCACTTTGAGGTTGCTTCGATTCCTCGGACGGTCGGTTAAGGAGTCAGTGTACCATGAAATCCGTTATCAAAGCATCCCCTGTGAAAACCCGCCGCAAGTTCGACGAAGCCTTCAAACGTGAAGCGGTCCAGAACTGGATGAGCAGCGGCAAGC
>CAMCFL010000191.1 GCA_945873715.1 Akkermansia muciniphila | reverse complement strand
TGAGACGCGGCCGCACGCCGCACATCTGGAAGGGGACAACCCCCAACCACGCCTGGCCGTCGTGGAGGTCCAGTTCCAGGCCGGACGGCAACCGCGACCGCAGGATGGCGGCATCCACCCGCCAATGAGCGAACAGGAGATCCTGCCAGCGCATCGACAGGACCCAAGGCCCATTGCGGACGGAATCAGGCATGGCCGAAACATCCCCGCGCGGACCACGAAGGGCAACCGGGGAGGCGGTTCGCCCGCAGGAGACGAGGTCACGAGGCTCATTTCCATCGGCGGAGGGAACGTGCGTTGGGAAGGTGAATGCCCACGAATCACACCAAACACACGAAGCAAGGCGGTGGTTGGTGTGTTTCGTGTGTTTCGTGGGCACCTCGGGTTGCGGCGGATACGTCGGACTCGCGGCGCTCGTCCCGGAGGGCCGATATGCGGCCTTTCGTCCGTGGAGGTCACCCGCTACGGTCCGTGCCCAAGCACATGGCCAGACTGGTGTTCGACATAGAGACTTCCGCCCTCGGACTGGAGAGCTTCGATGAAGCCCAGCTCGAGTACCTTTTCCGGGATGCGGAGAAGCAGACCGACGACACCGCCAAGGCCCTGAAACGGGCCGAGATCCAACAGCAATTCAGCCTTTGGCCCTTCACTGCGCAGGTGGTCTGCATCGCCATGGTCAACGCCGACACCGGCCGCGGCCAGGTGTTGTTCCAGTCCGACGATTTCGAGGAGGAAGGCGGCGGTTCCGGCGGCGTGGAGTTCGCACCGCAGGTTGACGAACAGGAGATGCTCACCGCCTTCTGGGACATCGCCCGACGCTACGACGACATTGTCACCTTCAACGGGCGGGGCTTCGACGTCCCGTTCCTCTACCTCCGCTCGGCCCTGCTCAACGTCCCCATCACCCGCAAGGACTGGCTCGGATACCGCTTCCAGACCGAGCCGCACTGCGACCTGGCCGAACAGTTCACCTTCTACAACGTGAGCGGCCGGGAAGGCGCTGCCCGCCGCTTCAACCTCGACTTCTACTGCCGAGCCTTCGGCATCCCCTCCCCCAAGGCCGAGGGGATCACCGGGCGCGACATCAACGATCTCCTCGCCGAGGGACGTCACCGCGACATCGCCGAGTATTGCCTGCGGGATGTCCGCGCCACCGTCGAACTGTACAAGCTCTGGAAGGATCGTCTCGCCGGCGTGAAGTGAGCCGGGCGTCACTTTCCTGGTAACCCCGGTCCGGGAACACCCCAGTTGTCGGGTGTATGAACTCGTCCCCGTCGGCCAGCATCTGTCCGCACTGTTCGAATCCGATTCCCCCGGGGGCTCCGGCGGGACTCTGCCCGCGTTGCGTCCTGACCGCGGTCGCCACCCCGACCGACGCCGGTCAACCTCCCGGGCACGCTCGATCCCAGCCGCCCTCCCTGACGGAGGTCGCGGTGGCGTTCCCCGCCCTGGAAATCCTCGGACTGATCGGCACCGGCGGCATGGGCTTCGTCTATCATGCCCGCGAACGCGGCTCCGGACGGGACGTCGCCCTGAAACTCCTTCCCCGTTCCCTGGCCGCCGATCCCGCCTTCGTCGAACGCTTCGATCGCGAGGCACGGACGCTGGCCCGCCTGGATCACCCGGGAATTGTCCGCATCTTCGGCCATGGGCAGTCGGGCGGGTTCTGTCACCTGACGATGGAATACGTGGACGGGGCGAATCTGCGTCAGGCGATGCGGGCGGGGCGGTTCACGCCGGCGCAGGCGTTGTTGATTGTTCCGCTGCTGTGCGACGCCCTTCACTACGCCCATTCGCAGGGGGTGCTGCACCGCGACATCAAGCCGGAGAACATCCTGCTCGATTCGCAGGGACGCGTTAAGCTCGCCGACTTCGGCATCGCCAAGCTCCTGGACGAACCGGGCGAAAAGCACGGCGACATCACCCTCACCCAGACCGGACATCGTCTGGGCACGCCGCATTACATGGCACCGGAACAGGTCGAACGACCCGGGGACGTCGATCATCGGGCGGACATCTATTCGTTGGGAGTCGTCTTCTATGAACTCCTGACCGGCGAACTTCCGCTGGGCCGGTTCGCGGCTCCGTCCACCAAGGCGTACCTCGATCATCGGATCGACGAGATCGTCTTCCGGGCGCTGGCGAAGGAACGGGAACTGCGCCAGCAAAGCGCCGGACAGGTGCGTGAGGAAGTCGAGGGGTTGGGCCGCACCCCCGAGGGTGAGGCCATTCGAACTCCCGGAGTTCCCCACGCCACCTCCCCGTGCTTCGTCAGCAACCCCGCTCATCTCTGCTCGATGTTCGGCCAGATCTACCTCTACTCGGATCGCGGCACGATCACCCTGGAAGGGGATCGACTCCTGTTCAGCGGCCGGAATGGACTGTCCGTCGTCCCATTCCAGCGCCTCCTCGGCATTAGCCTGGGGGAGTACCCACGAGTGACCAAGCCCACCGGCCTTTCCTATATCGCCCTGCGGCATCGTGACGAAGTGGGCGAACAGATCCTCCTCCTGACGCCCCATCATTCCCAATGGGACGCCACGGGGTCCACCAACGCAGTCGTCCAGCAATGGCATCGGTCCATCCTGGACCGGATCACCGCGACACAGGGACGCGCCCCAGCAGGAGTGGATCCGGCGCTGCTGGCGGTGCCGATGCCGTGGAAGTTCTTTGCCCTGACCGCGGCGGTCGCGGTGCTCACGGTGTTGTTCCTGCTGGGCGTGGTCCCCGGACTGCACCCGTCCCTGATGGAAATCGCCTTGGGACTGCTGGGACTGGTCGGCGTCGGGATCGCCACGGTGGCCTGGATGGCGCGCGGCCCGCGGGGAACTTCGAAACGCCCGCCCACGCGAATGGCGGTCGCCTTCCCGTTCGTCGCGATCGGCCTCGCCGTTCTGGTCCCGATCGGCCTCGGACTGGTGCTTCTCACCAGCACGTACTGGTTGAGCCAACAACAGCCGCCACCGCCCACGGTCGCGGCCCCTCGTCCGCTTGATGCGCAAGCCATGACCCTGTTTGGGCCCGTCGATCCCAGCACCCACCCGGGCGCGGTGCTCGCCACCTCACCGGCACACTCCGTCGGAGGTGTCTTGGTCCGTACGGTGAGCCTGGGGGACGGATCCGTGCAGGACCTTTCCGAGTCGGACTTTCTCCGTCGGTTGGCCCTCGGCCCCACCAACCAATACCCGGCGATTGCCGCCTACCTGATGGGGCCGGTGCTGGATCCGGAGCAGGCGGAGGAACGCCTGGTGCGTGGGGCCAGCCTCAGCCATTCCGTCAACGAGGGTCTCCACGAACTGAACGTGGACCTCACGGGTGCCTACAAGCAGGCCGGAACGGGTCGTTTCGATCTCGCGATTCCTCCGATCTACGCCCTGCTTCGCATCCTCCCGGCGGATCCAGATCGAAAGTACGTCTTCGCCCGACCCGCAAGCGATGCACCGACGGGCATCGCGTTCATGGAAGTTCTGGAGTCTCGCGATGGGGGCCTCCTCGCGAACCTGATTCTCTTCGCCGCTGCCGCCGGTGACGCCGAGACCCTTGGCTGGGCTCAGGCCCAAGGCCGCGCGCTCTGGACCAATCAGGCCAATCTCAAGCTGAGCACGCGTCGACTCGATGCCAAATCCGACCAGACTTGGGAAGATCTGCATGTGAACACGGCGGAACTCCTCGCCGCCCGACCGGGAGGTCCTCTCCGACCAACCCTCATCCGCCGGACCAAGACGTTCGGATTGCCGCCCGTCACCAATATCGTCGACCTGATGCCACCGGCGGTCCCTCGCGTTGACTATGAGTGACAGCGCCGGTCATTCGCCGATCTTCGCTCCGACCCGTTGGTCGCTGGTGCTCCGCACCCGCGGCGATTCACCCGAGGCGCGGTTGGCGTTGTCGGATCTCTGCGCCGCGTATTGGGATCCCGTCTTCCGCTGTCTCCGCAGTCGCGGCCTGGACGAAGACGACGCCCGCGAAGTCAGCCAGGATTTCTTCGCCCACCTGCTGACCGGAGGTCGTCTGGACGGAGCGGACCCAGCCCGGGGCCTCTTCCGTTCCTATCTGTTGGGGGCATTGAAGCATTTCCTTTCGGATGCCCGGGAACGGGCGGGGCGAATCAAGCGCGGGGCTGGGGCTGGGACGGAGTCGCTCGACGACGAGAACGGCGCGCCGATTGCGGACCCGGGATCGTTCCTCGACGATCGTCAGTTCGACCGGGCATGGGCGCTGGCCTTGATGGCGCGTTCGATGGACGCCCTCCGACGCGAGTACACCGAGGCCGGGCGCGCCGCGTGGTTCGAACCGCTCATGCCCTGGCTGGCCGGTGCGGAACCTCCGACGCGACAGGCCGAGATCGCAGCCCAACTCCAGCTCAGCGAAGGCGCCCTCAAGGTGGCCATCCATCGCCTGCGAAAACGATTTCGGGAAGTCGTCCGACAGGAGATCCGGCAGACCCTGCCGGAAGGCGGCGATGCCGATGAGGAGTTGCGCTACCTGATCGAGGTCCTGGCGGGAGGAAGTTAGAGTCTCCTTACGTCGTCTCCTACCCGTAGGAGACGAGGTCACGAGGCTCATTCTGGTCGGGCGGCGAACGCGCGCGGGCCGGGTCGCATCCGAATCGAAGTCAGAGTCTCCTCACGTCGTCTCCTACGCCCCCCCCGATGGACATCGGCGACGGTCTGTTTCAGTCTCCCACGGTCACCCCATGCCCACTGCCGCTTCCACGCCATGATCCTGCTGCCCATCGTGGGACGGGAACTGCGCGTGGCGGCCCGTCGCTCCGGGACGTACCACGGACGGACCTGGCTGGCACTGGGAGCGCTGGTTCTCGCCGGGGTGGTGCTGGGGATTCATCACCTTTCCCGAGGCGGGACGGCCATGCCGGCAGGCCAGGTCCTGTTCGAGGTCTTCAAGTGGCTGAGCTTCGTCGCCGCCGCCTCGTCGGGACTGTTCCTGACCTCGGATTGCTTGAGCGACGAGAAGCGCGAGGGGACGCTGGGCCTGCTCTTCCTCACCGACCTGCGGGGATACGATGTCGTGCTGGGAAAGCTGGCCACTCACGGACTGCAGGCGGTGTACGCCTTCCTCGCCGCCTTCCCCATCCTCGGAACAACCTTCCTGCTCGGGGGCGTCACCGGCACCGACTTCCTCCGGGTGATCCTCCTGCTGCTGAACACCGCCTTCCTGTCGCTCTCCGTCGGGGCGCTGGTGTCGGCCGTCAGCCGGGAGGCACCCCGGGCGCTGACCGCGACGATGGCGCTGTTGATCGGGTTGTTCGGGGGGATCCCGCTCCTGGATGCGCTCCTGGCGAAATTCCTTGGAACGAAAGGGGTGATTCTTGGCTGGCTGAGCCCGAGCTACACCATGGCCATGGTCGGCTCCCGTCAGCCGGGGATCTACGGGGAGGGCATGCTGGGAATCACCCTGATGGGTTTGGGCTGCCTCGTGGCCAGCAGCCTCATCCTTCCCCGCGCCTGGCAACCCTCGACGGGAAAGGAGCGTCGGCGGAGCCGTCCGGATGCGCGTCGTGACGTCGGTGCCGGTGTTCAGCCCCTGCCAACGCCCCGACGACGAGTGCTCAACCGGATACCCATCGCCTGGCTGGCCAGCCGCCATCGGTGGATCTCATGGGCTTTGTGGATCGGGGTCGGATTGACCGTATTGATCCTCGGAATTCAGTACGCATACACCCCGACTGCGAAACCGGTGGCACCGGGAACGGTCCAGTTCGACGGAGTGCCGCGCCTGATGGTCCAGCTGCTGATCGGGTTCGTCCGGCTGTGGATTGCGATCCAGGCCTGCCGGTTCTGGACGGAAGCCAGGAGTTCCGGCGCGATGGAACTGTTGCTGGTCACGCCGATCCGGCCGCGGGACATCATCGCAGGTCATTGGCGGGCCCTGCGCCTCACGTTCCTGCCCCCGATGGGGATCCTGCTGCTGGTCCTGGGAGCGGTCGGGTACGAGCAGATGCTCCAGATGGAACAGATGAACCGGGCAGCGTTCACGGCCCCCGGCTCCAACATTTCCGCGGCGGAGGTCGAGCGCATCCTGAGCGAATTGCGAAACCAGATGCGGGTGCAACTGGGATTCGAGTTGCTGCACCAGCTGAGTACGTTCGTCGCGCTCGCCTGGTTTGGGATGTGGATGGGGATGATCACGCCCCGGATCCACGTGGCGGTGGCCAAGACCCTGATCCTGGCCGATCTCCTGCCGGCGTTGGCGACGCTCCTCGCCTTCATGGCGATCCAGATGAGTGCGAGTCGTATCTTTACGGGAACGGGGAGCTCAATCTGGTTCGGCTATGGGGCTGAAGGCTGCCTGAGCCTGCTCTTCGACGGGATCCTGGTCTTCATCGCCTGGCGCCGCGTCCGACGCTGGACCGGCTAGGGCGGAAGCGGCCGGCATCTTCATCCCGGAGGGATAATAACCCAATGGGGTCGCGTCTATATTGTTTACTATTTGAAAGTCGCCCCCCCGTCCCGCAC
>CAMCFL010000190.1 GCA_945873715.1 Akkermansia muciniphila | reverse complement strand
GGAGAGGGAAGAAGCGCGACCCCGCCGGGGTCGATGGGGGTTTGGATCGGCGGACCGGCGGTCGTTCGACCGCCGGCTACGTTCCGGGACGCCTCCGGCGTCCGGGCACCGGATCGGCTTCGGATAGGGAATGGCCGCGGAGGAGCGGAGAAGCGGAGAAGGGCTGGGCCGGCAGCTTCTTGATTCGTGGGATTCTTGGGCCAACCCGATTCCTCCTGACTCGAACGGGGATGCCGGCGGCTCGCCGGTACTGGCCTCCTCCGTGTTTGTAGGCCGCCTGTCCTCAGGCGGCGGTTGCGAGCAGCGCCTGCTGAGGGCAGCAGGCCTACAGCCGTGACGGCCCACTCAAGATTCGCCGTTCTTTCGGGTACTTGGACTCGCGGAGCTCGTCCCTCCGGCTCGTCCCTGCGAAGCGGCCGGGGACGGCCGCGGTCCCAGGCCCATCCCGGTTGCATTCGATGGAAGGGGCGGGCCGCCCATTCCCCCGTGCACTGGCAGGATGGCACCGGATCAGAGCAGCAGGTCCGGTTCACCCTGGATGCGGGTGCCGTCGGCGGACTGGATTCCGCCGGCCTTGAGCATCTCGGAAGGTTTGGCGTAGCCGGGGATGATCCGGTTGAGCTGATCCTGGGTGGCGCCGAGGTGATCGCGGATGACCTTTCCGAGGACCGAGCGGTAGTCCATCGAGCGTTTGAGATAGCGTTTCTCGACCTGGAACATCGAACCCGTCTGGCCGGTCTGCCACGCCACCGGATCCGAGGGGCCGCATCCGAAGATGGCCGGTCGGCCGGAGCCGGAATCGTATCCCTTGACCCCGCCGCTGGCGACGAACATGACCGAGGCTTCGGCGTGGTCGGTTCCGTTGTCATCGTTCTCGATGGTGGTCCGACCGAACTCGGAGAGGGTGACGACGACCAGATCGTCCCAGCGGCATTGATCGGGATTCTGAAGGAAGTATTTCCGGAGGCCGTAGAGGGACCAACCGACGCGCCGGAGGAGATTGGAGTGGGAACCGGTGGGGCCGCCCTGATTGGAGTGGGTATCCCAGCCATCGATCTGGGTGCCGGCAACGATGGCGTCGGTCTTGTTCAGGACCAGAGCGGCGGACTTGAGCTGCCGGAAGAAGTCGTAGGAAGAAGTGGGGACGACGTACTTGGCGGGATTATTGCCCCGGGCTGCCCAACTGCCGTTGGTGGCGTTGGAGGTGGGGAACAGGTTGTAGGGGAGATCGCCGTCGGTGTTCTCGTTGTCGAGGTACTCCTGATTGAAGTTGATGGCGGCGAAGGTCTCCAGGGTCTTGGTCAGGTTCTGGTACTGGAGTTCGAGCAGGTCGCGGGACTTGCGATCGGGGGCCTCGGAAACATTGGCCGCCTTGAGGAAGCGATCGGCCTTGGCATTCCCCGCGGTGCTGTTGGGGACTCCGAGCAGGTTGTATCGGCCGGTGTCGCTGAGGTTGGTCATCGCCGCCTTGGATCCCCGGAGGATCAGGGGCAGGGACGACTGGATGGACACGCCGGTGAGGGCATTGGTGGAGGTGAGGCCGGACTCGACCATGGCGCGGTACAGGATGCCGTCCTTCAAGAGGTCATCCCGCGGGCTGCCGGTTTCCCAATAGTTCTGGGAATCGAAGTGGGAACGCGACTGGCGCGGGTACCCGACGCGATGGAGGAGGGCGAGGTCGCCGGCATTGTACACCGGGGCGAGGAACTTGAGGGCCGGGTGCAGTCCGGCGAACTGATTGCCGAGGGCCAGGCCGGTGAGGGGGGTGCCATCCGGCCGTGCGTAGGTCCCGCTGTTGGCCCCGGCGAGGGGGAAGTAGGCCGGACCGGAGGACTGCCAGAGGGCACCTGGATCGGGCGGGATATAGAGGGTCGGCCGGTTGACGGTGCCGTAGGCGGTGTCGCCGTAGGGGATGAGGGCATTCAGCCCGTCATTGGCACCGCGGAGGAAGAGGAACAGCAGCTTCTTGACGCGTCCGTTGGGTCCGGGCTTGCCGATGTTGCCCTCGGCGAGGGCGCGTTGCAGGACGAAGGGGATGTCCGTCAGCGTGGCCAGCGCGGTGCCCAGCCCGAGGGTGGAGCTGCGGCTGAGAAAGGAACGGCGGGTGAGGATGTTCGGCGTGTTCATGGGGAGATGACGCTCGGTGGGGAAAGTCAGGAAGGGGATTGCCGGGGCCGGCTTACTGTTCCTGGAAACGGGAGGTGGTCAGCAGGAACGAGACAAGCCCGCGGAGTCGGGTGTCGTGATGGATGCTCCCGGCTGCGAGCGAGGAATAGGGGCTGGCAGTCACCCCGTCGTCGCCGGTGTTGAGGAAGTCGATGGCCAGCTTCCGGTAGGCCCCGAGATTGGCCCGGCCCTCGGCAGGGAAGAGCAGATCAAGAAGGTAGTCGGTGGCCACGGTGGCGTCGGTCAGTCCCGCGGGATTCTTGCGGCGCAGCAGTGCGACCGGATCAATGGTGGTGCGGGCGTCGAGCTCGCCGCCGGGACGGTTGACGGGTCTCGTGGAGAGGGCCTGCACATAGCGCAGGCGTTCCGCCAACGTCCCCGCGCTGATCCAGGGTGCGGCGGCCTCCGGGTAGCCATCGGGTTCCGCCCGGTCGAACAGGCGCATCCGGCCGGCCCGGTTGAGCGGAGCCTGCAGCCCGACGCCATCCGAGTTGGCGGTGAAGGTGCCGTCGCCGTTGTCGGCGCGGAAGGCGCGCAGGGCGGACACCGAGTATTCGAGCGGGGTCTTGACCTTGTGTTGGCTGGCGAGGGTCGAGCGGAAGAGAGCGGACTTGAGAATCGACCGGATCACCGGGCGGAGTTGGCCCCTGGGGCCGCCGCCGGGAGGATTCTCCCAGGCACGCATGGCGGCCTTGACGGTCTCCTCTTCGGGGGAGGTGTCGGCATCCGTGAAGTCGTCCCCGGTACGGAAGTCCTCGTGGAGGAAGAGGCGGCAGAGTTTCACCACGATGAACTCCTGGGTGAAGGCCTGGTCGGCCATGTGCTGGAGCACGGTATAGCCTTCCTGGAGGGTGTTCGTGCCGTAGCTGGAGGTGCCGAAGGTGAGGCCGTAGGAGCGGCCAGCCCAAGGGGGACCAAAGCGGGCGGGAATCTTCCGCGGTTGGCCGGCGATGGGGGCACCATTCGCATCCTTCTCGTGGAAGAGGTACTTGGCGCGCGGATCATGGCGGGTCGCGCTGTAGCGCAGGGTCCAACTCCCGACGAGGTTGGTCAGCGCGGTGAGGTTGCTGCTGACGTTTGCGTCCTTGTAGACGGTGGAACGGGGAGCGAACGGATTGGTTTGATTGGCCGGTGAGCGGAGTTCGGTGGTCCAGCCGGTCCACACCCGCGAGAGCTGGACGATGTCGCCCTGGTCGTAGCCGTTGTCGACGCCGAAGCAGAACAGCTCCAGAAGTTCGCGGGCGTAATTCTCGTTGGCGATGCGGTAGGAGCCGTCGTTGTTGCGATTGCCGCGGGAATTGACGGTGTCGAGATAGATGATCATGGCCGGGCTTTCGGCGCTGATCTTCAGCAGGTCCAGGAAGGTGACCTGCGGGCGGAGCAATGCCGCCTGCCATTTCCGGTTCTCGGCGTACTCGAGCCGGGCAGCGACGAAGGGAGCGAACTCGTCCGGGTAACCCACGCCGTCCATGTAGTCGTTGGACTTGCTGTACTCGGTGACGAAATGGTTCTCGCAGAACTGGCGGAGCACTTCGTTCAGCTGGCGTCGGGAGGTGGCCGCCTTCATCAGGTGCCACGACCGCAGGTTCGAGATCGTGCCCTGCTCGGCCTCCAGCAGCGCGGCATACGCGCCCGGCGTGGTGGCATTGATGCCAGTGAGCGGGGCGGTGGATTCGATGCCGGTCCCGTTGAGCCCCGCACTGCCGCTGCCGGAGAGACGGAGCGTCAACTGACGGTTGGTGTTCGCCGTGTAGTACCAGTACGACAGCGCATAGGTCCCGTTGTTGGCGAGGGGCGGGGAGAAGACCTGACTGAGCGAGCTGGAAAGACTGGAGCCTTCGGCCGTGGCCACCAGATGGAGCGAGGCCGTCCCGGTCTTGGCGTACTGGGCGCTGCGGGCCGAGGTGTTGACGTTGGCGGCGAAGGCCCACTCGTTGCCCAATGCCGTGTCGAAGTCGCCATTGCGGATCAGGTTCGGCCGGGTCCCGTCATCCGTGGACCCGGCCACCAGCCGCAACCCGTCCAGGTAGGCGTCCCCGGCCCCATCAAGGTAGATGTAGAGGGTCGAGGAAGTCGCCGTTCCAGTCACCGTCGCCCGTCGCCAGCCTTCGACGAAGGGCGTCGGCGTATCCAGATCCTCGGCGATCTGTTCCGCCGCCAGTTGTTGTTCAATGTAGGCATCGGCCCCGATCCGTCGAACCTCCTCCAGTTCATCCGGGGTCGGGCCGTAGGCGATCCGGCTCAGGAGATTTGCGGCGGCAATTTCCTCGGCGGACAAGGTCTGGGCCTGCACCCGGTAGTATCCGCGATCGCCCTGCGCTGCGGCGGTCCCCGTCCAGAGGAAATCGCTCTGCGTCCCCGTCAATAGACTGAGTGGCTGGGTGAAGTCCGGTCCGCCATAGACGTTGTACTCGATGGCGGCTGGGATCGGGGTGAACTGGATCCGTGGCCGACCGGCCTCCAGGCGGATCTGGGTCACGTCGGGGGTCGCTCCGAGGGCCGCTCCCGGGGGCGAGGATGCGATCAGGAGGAAGCCTGCCACCCAGGCGGCGCAAGAGGCCCGAAGACTTGAGGGGTTCATGGACGACGACGGCGAAGAGTTGGTGTGAGTGTTAGCAGCTTCAAGGCCGATGACGAGGGCGAAGGAGCGGGGGTATCGGGCGGCCGGCCGGGATTCACACCCGCGGGGGCTTTTCCTGAACCTCTCCGGGGTTCGATCCCGTTCTCTGATGCAAACCCCGGGTGGCACCGCGCCACCCCGGGCTACCCTCCGTCACCCCTCCGGGGTGGAATCACGGACTCGCGGAGCTCGCCCGAATGGGGTGCAGGTTACGGACTCACGGAGCTCGTTGCTCCGAGCGTTCGTCCCTCCGGGCCGCTGGCATCTGGGATCTGGCAACCAGGTTCTCTCCCCGGCCTACGCCATGAGCTTGTGCACGACTTCGCCGTGGACGTCGGTGAGGCGGAAGTCGCGGCCCTGGAAGCGGTGGGTGAGGTGGGTGTGATCAAATCCCAGAAGATGGAGGATCGTGGCGTTGAGATCGTGGACGTGGACGGTGTCACGGCTGGCATTGAAGCCAAACTCGTCGGATTCGCCGTGGGTGAGGCCGCCTTTCACCCCGCCGCCGGCGAGCAGCATGCTGAAGCAGTTGGGATGATGATCGCGACCGTCGTCGCCGCCCTGGACCATGGGGGTGCGACCGAACTCTCCGCCCCAGATCACGAGGGTGTCGTCGAGCAGACCGCGGCGCTTGAGATCGCGGATGAGGGCGGCGGTGGGACGATCGGTGTTGGCGCAGTTCTTCTTGAGATCCCCGGCGAGGTTGCCGTGTTGATCCCAGGCTTCATGGAAGATCTGGACGAACCGGACGTCGCGTTCGACGAGGCGTCGGGCGAGGAGACAGGCATTGGCGAAACTCGGTTTGCCGGGTTCAGCGCCGTATTCCTCCAGGGTGGCTTTCGATTCCTTGGAGAGATCCATCAGGTCGGGCGCGCTGGACTGCATCCGGTACGCCATCTCGAAGGCATTGATCCGGGCGGCGATCTCGGGATCGCCCACGACACCGAGCCGTTGCTGGTTGAGATGGTTGATGACATCGAGGGAATCGCGTTGGAGGGCGGGATCGATCCCCTTGGGATTGCCGAGGAAGAGGACGGGCTCGGCTCCGGTGCGGAACAGGGTGCCGCCGTAGGAGGTGGGGAGGAATCCGGCACCCCAGTTGGAGCTGCCGCCACTGGGTCCCTTGCTGCCGGTGGAGAAGACCACGTAGGAAGGAAGGTTCCGGGATTCGCAACCGAGCCCATACGTGGTCCACGAGCCGAGCGACGGCCTCCCGAACTGCTGGGAGCCGGTGCTCATGAAGATCTGGGCCGGGGCGTGGTTGAACGCGTCGGTGTGCATGGACCGGACGATGCACAGGTCGTCGGCGACCGAGGCGATATGGGGGACCAGTTCGGACAGTTCCGCGCCGGATCGACCGTGGCGGGCGAACTTGAACTTGGGTCCGAGCAGGGTGGAATTCGGGTTGATGAAGGCGGCGCGATAGCCCTTGAGGAGTTCCGCCGGAGGGAGCTTGCCGTTCCATTTGGCGAGCTCGGGCTTGTAGTCGAACAACTCCAGGTGACTGGGCGCACCGGCCATGAAGAGGAAGATCACCCGCTTGGCGCGCGGGGCGAAGTGCGGCTGGCGCGGTGCCAACGGATTGAGCGGGGCGGCCGGCCCGGGTTTGGCCGCCTGGGCACTTCCGGTGAGCAACGAGTTCAAGGCGATGCCGCCCAGACCCACGCCGCATTGGCGGAAGAACCAGCGT
>CAMCFL010000189.1 GCA_945873715.1 Akkermansia muciniphila | reverse complement strand
CATGGGGTTCACCGGGATGGCGCTGGGCGCGCTGTTGTTCCGCGACGGAGTCGCCCGGGCCGAGGGTGCCGAGGCGGCGTGGTCGCCCCCGACCGGGGAGCCGCATCTGCCGCCGCGGGCGCGGTCGGTGATCTGGATCTTCCTCTGCGGCGGCGTCAGTCACATGGAGAGCTTCGACGTGAAGCCCGAGCTCAACCGGTTCGCCGGGAAGTCGATCTCCGACACGCCTTACGCCTCCGTCCTGGGAACCGAGGGCAAGGATGTCATCGGGGCGAATCCCGCCCATGGAAACCGCAAGGTGATCCTGCCGTTGCAGGCCGGATACAAGGCCTACGGCGAGTGCGGCCTGGTGGTGGGGGATTGGTTCCGCAACGTCGGTGAATGCGCCGATGAACTCGCCGTGGTGCGATCGCTCTGGACCGTTCACAACGATCACGGCGCGCAGTTGACCTGGCAGACCGGGCGGCATCCGCGGGAGTTGGAACATCCCACCCTCGGAGCCTGGGTGTCCTACGGGCTGGGAACCCTGAACGAGAACCTGCCGGAGTTCGTCGTCCTGGGCGTGCCCACCGGCGATTGCTGCGGCGGTGCCTATACCCACGGCGCTTCCTATCTCGGACCCGAGTACTCCGGGGTCCGGATGGGAACCGACCCGAAGAATCCCCTGCCGTTCCTGCGTCCGCCCGAGGGAAGTCTGACCGCCGAGGAACAGGCTTCCAACCTGGGGTTGCTCGGCCGGTTGAATCGTCTGGCGGGCATCGACTACCCCGACGACCAGAATCTCCGGGCCCGGATCAAGTCGTACGAGCTGGCCTTCCAGATGCAGTCGAGTGTCCCGGAGACGCTCCAGTTGGAACGCGAACCGGAACACATCCGGCGGATGTACGGTCTCGATCAGGAGCACACCAAGGCCTTTGGACAGCATTGTCTCGTCGCCCGTCGGTTGGTCGAACGCGGGGTGCGCTTCATCCAGATCTTCCACGGCGGCGGCGGTGGCGGAGCCTGGGATGCCCATAGCGAAATCAAATCGAACCACACCACGCTCGCGGCTCAGGTGGACCTGCCCATCGCCGGGTTGTTGAAGGATCTGCGCCAACGCGGATTGCTCGACGACACCCTGGTGGTGTTCGGGACGGAGTTCGGCCGGTCCCCCGGTGCCGAGGGAACCGGTCGCGACCATCATCCGCAGGCCTTCTGCGCCTGGCTGGCCGGCGGGGGCGTCCGCGGGGGCGTCCAGTATGGGCAGACGGATGAACTGGGATTCCACGCCGCCGACAACCGACGCTACGTGACCGACATCCACGCGACCGTCCTCCATCAGTTGGGTCTGGATTCGCGGCGGTTGGAGGTTCCCGGGAGAAAACGGCTGGACCTGGATCACGGCAGCGTCATCCGGGAGATCCTCGGATAGGGCGAATGGAAGTCAGAGTCTCCTCACGTCGACGCCTACCTCGTAGGCGACGAGGTAACGAGGCTCATTCTGGGCGGGCGGGGAACGCGCGTGGGCCGGGGTACGTCCAGAGGGAAGTCAGAGTCTCCTCACGTCGACGCCTACGAGTAGGCGACGAGGTAACGAGGCTCAGGCGCGCCGGCCCGGTGGGAGGATTTCGATGATCT
Source organism: Akkermansia muciniphila (assembly GCA_945873715.1). Lineage (GTDB taxonomy): Bacteria > Verrucomicrobiota > Verrucomicrobiia > Limisphaerales > UBA9464 > UBA6176. The sequence goes on along the minus strand of CAMCFL010000189.1, from coordinate 4,872 downwards.
CCGCGATCTCGAGGCCCGCTGGCGTGCGCAGGGTGTTCTGGCGTCCGTACAGGCGGATCGGCGAGGGCAGGCGCAGGGCCCCGCAGAGGAATTCATCGGCATCGACCTCCAAAAACGCCGAGGGGCGGCTCAGGTAGGGTTGGCCGCTGGCGTTGAGGATCCCTCCCAGAGGCCGGCGCGACGCCACGATCTCCGAGCGCCAAGGCTCGGCAAATCGGTCGAGGTGGACCCGGATCGCCCCGAACTCCACCGCCGCGCCGGTCGTGTCCAGGGAGAGCACGACCTGACGGTGGAGCCGGTTTCCCCGGATCTCGAGGCTCACCACTTCGAGGTGGATGAGACTGCCGTGGAATTGTTCCAGGGTGCTGGTCATGTCCCGGTCATGCACCAGCAGGGTTTGCTCCGGTTCCGGGATTTCGTCTGCCGACACCGCCCGATGCCGGGGCAGGGGACGCCCCGCGGTCAGGTAGAAGTCGCTCAGCGGATGCAGGAGCAGGGAATCGGTCGGGGGGGCTGCGCTCACGCGTAGCGTCCCTTTCGGTACTTGGGGTCGAAGAATTCCTGGAGCAGACGGTCGACCTGCAACAGACCGTCGCGGGTCAGTCCGATCCGATCGCCGTCATCGACGAGATATCCCCACGATCGGAGGGTGGCCAACGGTGTGGCGAACTGGATTCGCGGGTCGGTGCCGAACTTGGCGGTGAAGGCTCCGGCACTCACCGATCCCAGCTTGAGCTGGAGCATGAACTCGCGGGTGTACAACTCCTCCGCCGTCGGACGGAGCGCGCGGTAAAGCGGCAGGCGTCCGGAGTTCACCGCGTTCAGGTAGGGCTGGAAGTCGTGCTGGTTCTGGTAATGCACGCCCGACAGATGGCCGAAGCTCGCCACTCCGATCGAAAGGAGGTCCGCCCCCGAGAACAGTCCGGCGCGGTATTGGAACTGCACCTGCTCGGGATCCCGGACCACCGTGGTCGTGCTGGTGACCGTGTACCCGACCTTCTCGAACTCCCCGAACGCGTAGTCCACCCAACGACGTTTGGTCTCCCAGTCGGCCACCGGCGCGACCAGACGGCCCTCGGTCTTCATGGTCTGGTAGATGGTCGTGTTATAGGGGATTTCCATCTGGTAGATGGTCACCGAATCGGGCCTCAACGCGACGGCCTTCTCCACCGTCTCGCGCCACTTTTCCTCGGTCTCCTCCACCATGCCGGCGATCAGGTCCACGTTGATCTGGGGAAACCCGATCTCGCGAGCGTAAGCGTAGGCGCGGAGGATTTCCTTCGAGCGATGCGCCCGTCCGTTGATCTCCAGGATGTGATCGTCGAAGTGCTCGATCCCCAGGCTCAACCGGGTGACGCCCATGTCGCGGATCGCCCGGAGCTTGTGGTCGGTCAACGTGCCGGGCTCGCCTTCGAAGGTGATCTCCTCCGCCTCGTCCCAGGGCAGGAGCGCCTTCATTCCATTGGTGAGGAAGGCCAGTTGATCCGGAGAAAGATACGACGGCGTGCCGCCGCCGAAGTAGATGAACCTGGGCTTCCGTCCGGCGATCGCGGGCTTCGTCGAGTATCGGGTCAACTCCAGCAACAGGGCGTCGAGATAGCCGCGGATGTCCTCGGCATTCTTGTCGGTGTAGACGCGGAAATAGCAGAAGTGACAGCGCTTCCGACAAAACGGGATGTGGGTGTAGAGACCCAGTGGCACGCCGTCCCTCGGGGGTTGATCCAGGACGCCCAGATAGGGTTCCACATCCTCTGCCTTCCAGGCACCGAAGGGTGGATAGTTGGAGACGAAGTAGTTGCCCGCCGTGGTATCGGTCTTGGCCGCCGCGGCCGGAATCGGACGGGGCGAGGGATCAGCGGGGAGAGTGCTCATGATACGGACTGGGTGCGAAATTGCCCGATGGTACGTACACGTGCAATTGAGATTTCCGGGTAGGCGTCGACGTAAGGAGACTCGGATCTCCGGAGGGGGCGAGCTCCGCGAGTCCGTGACCGATCAACGCGTCGCCCACGAAACACACGAAGCACACGAATCAGAACGGGGAACGGCTCTGGTTCGTGTGTTTGGTGTGCTTCGTGGGCATTCAACTTCCCAACGCGCGTTCCCCGCCGGGACAGGCTGTAGGCCGCCTGCCCTCAGGCAGAGATGCGGAAACGCCCGCTGAGGGCAGCGGGCCTACAACCTCGTCCTCACGGCTTCCCGATGGTCACTTCGCAGAAGGTCAGTGCGGCGAGGTCGTTGGCGCCTTTCAACAGGCGCGCCTGACTCCATTTGCTGCTGTCGAGATAGGTGATCGTCCGTCCTGCGGATGGGCCCGCCAGTTTGAGGGTGAGGAGATTTCCGGAGACGGAGCCGCCCAGAACCTTGCCGCGCACGCCATCGATCAGGAACTCGCCGGCGAGGGTGTTGGTCCAGACGACCGGTTGATCGAATGCGAGGTTGATCCTGGTCCGGTCGGAGCGGGCGAAGGACGCCCGGCGCAGGTTGGGCGGTTCGATCGGGCCGGGGAAGGTCTTCCCATAGTGATCACGTTCGATGAGGGGGAACAGCATCCGGGCAAACTCGGCGTAGCCGGCGGCCGGGAAGTGACAGCCACCGGGTGGTTCGACGCCCAGCGTGGACAACACGCTGAGATTCGAGAAGGCCGTGGGAAGGTTCCTCTGAACTTCCCTCAGGCGGTTGTCCGAGCCGTCGATTCCCATCGAGCAGGACAGCGGCCAGATCTGGAACACATGGTAATGCTGGACGTTGGGGTAATCCCGTTTCCAGGCGGCGGCGAGGTCACCGACCTTCCAGACGGTCTGGAGTTCCGCTGCGCCGACGGCCTTCAGGCGGTCGAGGTTGCTGATCTGCGGCACGACCTCGATGGGCTTCCGTCCATCCCAGTGTCTGGGCGCCTTCAGGGTGAACTGCGGATCGGCAATGGCCTCGCGCAGGGTGATGGCGATGTGGCGGGTCTTGATCGTGTCGGCGTGAACCGCCTTGAAATGGAGCGTCGCCTTGCCGTCGCCGGTGAATCGCCCCGCTTCCACGGTGAAATCGAAGCGATCCATCGCCACCACCGTTTCGCGTCCGTCCCGCTTCAGGATCCAGGAGACTTTCCGCGCGCCGCCAGTCGGCGGTGATCGGGGCTGCGACGAGGCCAGCCATGAACCGAATGCAATGAAGGTTTTCATATTGAAACAAGACATCCCGGGACCGCGGGCGTCCCCGTCCGCCTTTTCCCATTCCACACCCGGACAACACTGGGCCTCTGGAATCCGGCAACCGGCAACTGGCAACCGGCAACTTGGATCTGTCTGGGTCCATCTTGAGTGGGATGTCACGAATGTAGGCCCGCTGCCCTCAGCGGGCGCTTTCACATCGCCGCCTGAGGGCAGGCGGCCTACATCCATGACAAACTCAAGAGGCACCCGATCTGTGCTCTCTTCCTCACCCGACTTCTACCACCCGCTTGCCGAGCACGTCCATGCGCGGCCGGATCCCCAGCCCGGGTCCCGTTCCCGCTGACATGAACCCGTTCACCCGCTGAGGTGCGCCCTCGGCGGTGCTGACGGTGACGTAGCTGTTGAAATCGGTGGAAGTGAACCGATAGGCCTCGGGTGTACTGTGGGCCAGATGCGCGATCGCCGCGGTGACGATGTCGCCGCCCCAACTGTCTTCCAGCGTCATCGCAATGCCCATGCTGACGCACAGGTCGCGGGCCTGACGCGTCTTGGTCAGTCCGCCGAGCTTGCTGATCTTGAGATTCACCACGTCCGCCGCCAGATCGGCCCGGGCCCGCAGGAGCACGTCGAGGTTGTCGATGTTTTCGTCGAGCACGAACGGATGATCCGTCTGACGCCGCACCGCGAGGCACTCCTCGTAACTCAGGCAGGGTTGCTCGATGTAGACATCGAGGTCGCGCACGGCCCGCACCACCCGCATTGCTTCATGCTGGGTCCAACCGGTGTTGGCGTCGGCGACGAGACGATCGGTGGGCTTGAGCACGGAGCGGACCGACCGGATCCGTTCGATGTCCACATCGGGATCCCCGCCGACCTTGAGCTGGAACCGGGTGTACCCTTCCGCACGATACCCGGCGACCTTGGCAGCCATGATCTCAGGATCCTCCTGCGAGATGGCGCGATACAGTCGGACGGATTCGCCGTAGCGCCCGCCCATGAGGACACAGACGGGCAGACCGGTTGCCTGGCCCAGAAGATCCCAGCAGGCGATGTCGATGCCCGACTTCACGTAGGGATGTCCCTTGAGCGCGGCATCCATCCGATGGTTGAGCTTGCTCAGTTCCCTCGGGTCTTCACCGATCAGATGCGGCCCGAGTTCGAGCAATCCGGCACGCACGCCGTTGGCATAGGCCGGCAGGTAGAAGGGTCCCAGCGGACAGACCTCGCCGTACCCGATGTGTCCGGTGTCGGTCTCGACCCCGACGAGGGTGCTGTCGAACACGGTGACGGATTTGCCGCCGGACCATTTGTAGGTGGTCTCGACCAGTGGCAGATCCACCTGATGGGCGAAGATGCGGGTGATTTTCATGGATTCAGATTCAGTTTGAGACCCCAGAGGCGTCCGAGGAGCGCTTCCATGGCGGGATCCGCCTGATGGAGTTCGCCGCGATCGAAGGGGAAGAAGTCGTTGCGGGTGAAATAGGATTCCGTGGTTTCGGCGAAGTATTCCATCGGACTGGTCAAGGCATAGGCGCGGTCGATCCGGCGCCGGCCCTCGGAGTCCTGCCGTTGCACGCGGTCGTAGATGCCGCTGGCCTTGGCCTTCTCATACAAGGCCTTGATCTCGGGGTTTCCGAACCCGCCTTCCAGCACGCGATCGTGGTAGCCGTGTGCCAGTTCATGCAGCGTGAAATTGGGCATGCGC
>CAMCFL010000188.1 GCA_945873715.1 Akkermansia muciniphila | reverse complement strand
AGGAACCGGCGGTCGCCCCAGCAGAAGGTGCTTCCGTCGCGCCCGCAGTGTCCACGGAGCCCGGTCCAACTGGACCGCCGCGACTCGTGTCAGCCCTGACGATCTCGGCGGCACTTCACAAGATCGGCACCGGAGGATTGGCGAAGATCGCGGAATCGCCCGATGGCCCCATGTTCGGCCGTTCCCTGATCGTGGCGGAGCGGTTGGGAACCGATCGCGTGGTGCTTTCGAAGTGGGTGCGAAGGACGACCGGTTGGCACGGGCGCGAGGCACCGATCGAGACGTGGCACGGAACGATTGCTCCCTTGTTGGAACGGCATTTCGCGACGGAACAAACACCGTTGATCCGTTTCGATGTGCATCCGCAACAGATCGTGGCGTTGGTGTCGCTCGGGGAGCAGGTGGTGAGCGTCCCGGTGGATCGTCACGGCGTGGCGCTGTGGAAACCACAGGAGCGGGAGATCTTTCCGGCCGACTGCGCCCGCTGCCCCCTGACCGAGACGTGTCGGGGTCTGAGTGCGGCGACCGGCACGGCCCTGTTGTGGCGTCGGCTCGCGCTGGTGGATCAACGGGGGGTGCCGGCGATCCGCGGGCGCATCGTGAGTTTCTTTCAGGGAGGCGTCGGCCTGGCGGTGGCGGCGGCGCTGGAGGACCCAGTCTACCCGCTCGATGAACTGCTCTATGACCTCGCCAATCTCGATGCCGGATTCCGCTTCTGCGGCGACGAGAACCGCTGGGGTGGACGGATGGCTCTCGCCTGCCATGCGCAGTACGGCGCGCAGAACATCGAGGGTTACCTCGAAAATGGTGTGCCGCCCAAGTACGGCGACGGGGCGAATCGGGTGGTGCATTCGGTGCACCGGGATCCGTTCAGCAAGTACCGGTACGTGACGGACTTTCTCGGGGACGGCGACATTGACCGGATCATCATCGAGTGGCGTTCCCTGTTGCGGCAGGTGTCGAAGGCACCGGCGCTGGACTGGGATCGCTGGAACACGTTCCAGTCCCTTGCCCAGGCGCTGTTGCACGAGACCGAATCACCGACCGACACCGACCTGCCGCCGCTGGAACATCACCAGACCAAGCGGATCGACCACCGGTTGCAATTGAGGAAGTCGTAGCGCCCGGAGGGACGAACTCCGCGAGTCCGAAACATGACGTCTGCCGCAGCCGGTCTGAACAACGACGAAGCGACGATCACGACGTCGGGCCGGGTTTATTCCGCTACGTCGCTTTCGTTGCGTCGCAGTTGTAAACGAATCCTCCCATCGCAGCCGGTTTGAGCAACGACGAAGCGACGGCCGCGACGGCAAGCCTGGTTCATTCCCTGACGTCGTGTTCGTTGCGCCGTGGTTGTGAACCCCGCTTCCCACCACCGCCGGTTTGAACAACGCAGCCAAAGGACGTCCCGGGCTCCGGCGAGGCGCAGCACCCGGCCGTCGGCCGTCGTGTACTCCGCGATGGCATCGATGGGTTTGGCGTTGTCGACGGTGCGGAAACGTCCGGTGGCGTCGAAGTGTTCCAGGCTGAACCCGAGGGGGTTGATGGTGCTGTGACACCCCATGCAGTTCGGCTTGCGGGTGAGTTCGGTCACCTTCTCCCGCATGGTCAGCGAGGGATCAAACCGATCGTCCATGAACTCGATGGCCATTGGTGGCGGACGCAGGGTGCGCCCGAGGACATTGCGGGTGAGGAAGACCCCGCGATGGATGGGGGACGAGTTGCGGTGATAGGAGAAGGCAGCCAGCAGGAGCGGATGGGTGAGGACGCCGGCGCGTTGCGACGCGTCGAACTTCACCGGGACGAAATCGTCTCCGGGCGACACGTCCCCACCGTAGAAGCGGGCGAGGCGATCGTTGAGGAACAGGTAATCGGCCTGCAACAACTCACGGAAATCCGAGCTCTCGCCCCACACGACGTGATCGAGGAACTTCTCCAGCGACCAACGCAGATCGCTGACGAGCGGCTCGTCGAAACCCGGATAGGCCTTGGGATCCTTCGAGAGGTCGGTGGCCTCCTCCAGCTTCAGCCAGTGATGGAAGAAGCCACGCAACTTCGCGCGCGCCCGGGGATCCTCGAGCATCCGATGTCCCTGTTCGCGCACTTGCGCCACCGTCTTCAATTCCCCCTTCTCCGCCGCCGTGCGCAGGGCGGCATCCGGCACCGAATCCCACAGGGCCAGCGCCAGTCGCGCGGCCACGGCCGTGTCACCCGATCCGCGGGCGAGGTCCGGGTAGAGGAACTCCGGGGCCGTCAGGATGCGGAGCACCGAGCGTTTCACGGCAGTCTCGGGAGCGATGCCCGCCGCGTAGGAACGATCGAGGATCGCTGTCTTCTGTTCGCGGGTGAGCGGCTGACGAAAGGCGCGCTCGGCCAGTTTCAGGGAGAAGGCTTTCAATGCCGCCACCCGATTGGTCGCACCCTCGCGACTGCCGGTGAACGTTCCCAGACGACCCTCCACCACGGCAGCCACTTCGACCGCTCCCTTGGCGACGGCATCCAGCCATGCCTTCGAGATCGCGGTCCCGCGTTCGTAGCCTTGGCTGGAATCGTCGGCCGGGAATGGCGTCCCCACCACCACCCAGGAAGTGGACGTCTCCGGTGACAACGCCTGCGGCGGAAGCGGTGCCCAGGAACCGTGGGGCGGACGCCACTCAACGCGCACCGACGCGTTGGTCTCCTTGAACTTGAAGAAGTCGATTCGCAGCGGATAGCTGCGACCGCCCAGCAACGGAACCGCGGCGGTCTTTTCCCGCATCTGCCCGCCGGAACTGACCCACAGATCGATCAGGGCCGACTGCCGCCGGGCGTCGCTGTCGTCGCGCCGGTTCGAATCGCCGGCGGCCAGATCGGAATTCAGGTAGAGCCGCGCGCCATTGGGCGTCCGCACGCGGAACTCGTAGGTGCCGCTTTCCGGAGGCAGGAGCGAACCGGACCAGGCCACGGAGAACTGGTCGGCGGTGATCCCCTCGGCCGGACTGTTGGTGCCGAAATCGAAATCGACCCGGGCATCCTGACGCTTCAGGACGCTCCGCTCCTTCTTGTTCATCCCCTTCGACTGAAAGTACTCGGCGTTCAGTCCGCCGGTCTTGCCCGCCTGCCGGACCTCACCAAACCCGGCGAGCAGATCGGCGATCGACTCCTGGTACTGACGGTGGGTGAGGCGCTGCAACTCGCGTCGGACCGGGTTCATCCGGGCTCGGGCCTCGGGGGAATAGAACGCGCCGTGGATGAAGGCGGCGACGGCCTGGGAGTCGGTGGCGGAACAGGAGCCGGGATCGTCCTCGGGCATGGTCCGCTGGATATAGGAAGCCAGTGCGTCGATGGAACGTTCGCCGGTAAGCGGTTCATCCTGTTTGCCGGCGACGCCCTCTCCTTTGGCGCCATGGCAGCGCTGGCATTCCTGACGATAGACGGTCGCACCGCGCTTGAGCACCGAGGCACCGGCTGCCAGGGCCGGAAAGGCCACGAGCACCAGGGCCGGACCGAGATAGAGGAGGTTCCGAAAGCGCATCACAGGATTGAACTGCATCAGCGTACCCGATTTGAGAAGAACGCCAAGGGACGGTTTCGGAGAGCGGGCGGAGGAAAGATCCCAGTTAGAAGGTTCAAGACACTTCGAAGGGATGAGTTCCACCAGTCCGAGAAGTGGACTCGCAGAACTCGTCCCTCCGAAACCCAACTTCTACCCGCAGGAGGCTTAAAAGAAGACGCCTTCGGTCCAGCGGAGGCGGAACCAGGGGAAGACGACCTCGACAGTCGTCACGACCAGGAAGGTGATGCTGACGACGGCGTTGAGCTTGAAGAAGGCGATGTTCACCGCCACCGGATCGCGACGGCGGGCGATCATGTGTTCGAGCAGGAGCAGCATCAGGATCAGGATCAGCCCGATCCAATAGGTCAGTCGGAATCCATTGAGCGCCCCGAACACGACCAGCACCGCCCACATGAAGAGGTGACAGAGAAAGGCCACCGCCAGGGCGTTCTTCGGTCCCCACCGGACCACCAAGGAGTGGAGTCCCTGACGTCGGTCGAACTCGTAGTCCTGGGTGGCGTAGATCATGTCGAACCCCACCAGCCAGAGCAGGACCGCCGTCCCCAGCACCAACGGGATGAGGGCGCTGTGGCGCAGGTCGAGTTTCCCGTCCGGGCGCGGCAGGAAGTCGAATCCGCCCTCGACGGCAAGCCATGCCCCGACCGGCGCGGCGGCGAGGGCGATCCCCAGCCAGACATGGGTGAAGTCCGTGAAGCGTTTGGTCAGCGAATAGAAGCAGACCAGGAACAGGGCGACCGGTGAGAGGAGGAAACAGATGGGGTTCAGCGCCCAGGCCGCGCCCACCAGGATGGCACCGCTGACGAGGCAGAGGGCCCAGGCTCCCATCAGGGTCACCGCGCCCATCGGCAGGTGACGACTGGCGGTTCGGGGATTCTTCGCGTCGAAATGGCGGTCCACGATGCGGTTGAACGCCATGGCGCAGGTCCTTGCGCCCACCATGGCCACCAGGATCAGGCCAAACGTCCGCCAACCCGGCCAGCCACGCGTCTCCCGCGCCGCCACGATCATGCTGGCGAGAGCGAACGGAAGCGCGAACACCGTGTGACTGAATTTGACGAACGATCCCCAGAGGACCAACTGCCGCAACATCGCGGTCACTGTGCCCCGCATCGGCCCTCACGCAAAGAAGGGAAGCGGGGAGGTCGGGAAGTGAGCCTCGTCACCTACCCGTAGGAGGCGAGGTCACGAGACCCTGACCTCCATCCGGACGTACCCCGCCCCCCTTACGCCGGAAGGCTGGCGGCGGCGATGGCCTGGCCGTGGCGCTTCTCCTTTTCATCGGGCAGATGGAACTTCAGGCCTGCCGACAGGGTGGGAAACTCCAGGTCCAGCACCCGTCGCGCCTCCGAGAGGATGACGTCACCGCCCTCGCCCGAGGTCACCCGTCCAAGGATCAACAGGTGTTCCATGGCGTAGAAATCGGCCCAGTGCGCGATGGCATACCCGAGGCTGGTGCCGATCGTGGCGTAGATGCGACGTGCCCGGTCGTCCCCGGCGGCCATCTGCTTCTGCACCTGCTTGAGTTTCTCCGGCAGGGGCAGGGCCGGATCGACCTCGATTCCCGAGGTGGGGAGGAGGCGTCCCACCGCCTGCTGACTGAAGAACTGAACGCCGCAACCCAGATCACCGCTCCACTCGTCGCGCGGCGCGTCGAGACGGTAGTCCACGGGAGCAAAGGCGAGCTCGTTGAGCCAGGTGGTGATGCTGCCGTCGGCCGTGACGAACCCGGCCGCGGTGCTGGTGCCGAGCGAGACGCCGAGGACCGAGTTCACCTTGAGCGACATCGATGCGGCCAGCGCGGTCACCTCGCCGTCGTTCACCACTTCGAACGGGATGCCTCCCCATTCCTGTCGGAGGTCGAGGAACAGGTTCTTCACCGACTTCTCGAAGTCCGCCGGGGAAACCCCGCGGAACAGCGAGGCCACCTTCACCCGGTTGTTCACGTAGACCCCCGCCGCGCTGCCGCCGATGGCGTCCACCCGTGGCAGATGGGCCGCCGCGCTCCGCAGCGATTGCATGATGCCGTCATGGTGGTAGGCCGGATCCTTCTGGAAGTACGGGTCCCAGACCACCTCCTCCGAGAAGACCACCTGGCCATCCTGCAACGCCGCCACCTTGCGGTCGGATCCGCCGAGGTCGAACCCGATGCGACAGCCGGCCAGGTTGCGGCCGAGCGGTGCCGTGGTGGCGCGCGCCGGCGGCAGATCCTTCGAGGCGACCACCGAAATCGGATGATCATAGATCCGTTGGCCGATGATCTCGGAATCGAACCGGCCCACGGCCGAGTCCCGGTAGTGGGCGGCCAATCCCTCCGCCAGTCCGGCAGGACCATCGATCCACACCCGCCAGCCTCCGATTCCCCAGAGCAGGAACTTCACGTAACGCTCCAGGAAGAATCCGTTCGCTCCGACCCGCGGATGCCCCGCCGCCAGGACCCGCATGCGGAAATGGAAGACCGAACCGTCCGCCTGCTCGATGGCAATCCGGATGTCTTCCGTCGCTTCCGCATCAAACGCACGGCGCGCGAGCACCGCCGGACGCAGGCCAGGGTCCAGGACGGGGAGGATCTTCGGTTCGACAAGGTACGGAGCGATCATGATCGGTCCCGCAGGAATGCCCGAGAGCTGCCAAGGCACCAAGCCCGATTTCAGGGGAGGGAGAGTCCTGGAGCAACTGTATTTGATTCTCACTTGGAAAAGGTTTGATCCCTGGGTTGATCCGGGTGCCTTGGAGAGGCGGCACACACACACCAAAGGGGGGCCGCAGGGGGCATCGATGCTGGGGGTGCCCCAGAGGCCGGCGCAGCCGGCCCCGCAGGGCACGACGGTGCGGCGACGCACCGGGGGTGCGAACGATCAAACCAAACAAGGAGCGGATTCCAGAAGGACTCGGAGCCTAAGCGACGAGCGGTTTGGGCGGGTTCTGGACGAGCTT
>CAMCFL010000187.1 GCA_945873715.1 Akkermansia muciniphila | reverse complement strand
GCATGGGAAGGTCCAGGTCAAGCCCTTGGCCCGTGCCGGGAGACCAGGATCCTCCGGCGAGGACAAACTGATCGGCTTCGATCGGGCCTGCGGAGGTTTCCACGGCGTCGATGCGACCCTGGCCCAGGCGCCATCCGGTGACCTCGGTGTTCCAGAGGAAACGGGTGCCACCGGCGGAGAGTCGCTCCTGGAGGCCGGCCATCAGGAGGCCAGGCGAAAGGTGACAGTCCTTGGGGAAGTAGACGGCACCGGCGACGTCCACGGTGACGTCGGGTTCGAGACGGGCGAGTTGGGCGACGTCGAGGATCTCGGCGGGGATGCCGAGGTCCCGGGCCTGTTCCGCCGTCTTCGATTCTTCCTCCAGGGTGTGGCTGGCCTTGCAGAGCAGGAGCAGACCCCGTTCGACGAGCCCGAAATCGAGGCCGTCCCGACGACTCAGCTCAATGAAGGCCGCGCGGCTGGCGAGGCTGAGGTCGCGGATGAGGGGGGCGGATTTCCGGACGTGTTCCGGGGTGGAAGCCTTCCAGAAGTTCCAGGCCCAGCGGAAGAGGCCGGGGTCGAGGCGGGGCTTGATGTAGAAGGGGGATTCCGGGTTCCACATCCATTTCAACCCGAGGGCGACCATCCCGGGAGCGGCAAGGGGAATGAAATGGCTGGGAACCACCATGCCGGCGTTGCCGAAGGAACAGCCATCACGCCGGGCCGGATTACGGTCGATCAGGGTGACCCGGTGACCGCGCTGCATGCAGGCGTAGGCGCAGCTGAGACCGATGATGCCAGAACCGATGATGCCGATGTGAGCCATGATGGAGGTGCGATCCGTCAGGCGCAGGTTGGGATGGTTTTGGAAGGCATGTCTTGGCGGAAACCGGGGCGGTTCTGGTCAAACGGGGCACAAAGATTTTTGACGAATGCGTGTAATGAACCGGAGCTTCCTTCGTAAGTACAGGTGGGGAGCCCGCCTGATTGAGACAACCAGTCCTGTTTGTAGGCCGCCTGTCCTCAGGCGGCGATGGGATGACGCCTGCTGAGGGCAGCGGGCCTACATTTTGAGGATGCGGCCTCTCCGGGGCAGTTTTACAGAACAGGCTTTCCGCCGGGCACCGGCTGACTAGGCTGGCGGGGTATCCGATTCATAGAGCACGCACATGAACACCGTCACTGCCCTTAAGACCGTCAAGGGGTCCACGAAGTCCAAGGTTGAGGCTGAACTTTCACGCACGGGGGGATTGCTCCGGCTGGCACCAGCCTGGGTCCCGCGTTCGTTTCTCCAGCCGGGTCTCCGGCTGAAGCTGCATCCGGACGACACCTACGCCTACGGTGCCAACCGCGGAGGCATCGACGAGCGCTGGTTTGCCTCGACCACCGAGGCCGCCAACGAAGGCCGCGTGCCGGACGAAGGTTTGTCCTACGTGGTGGTGGGGGGGGAGCGGTTCACCCTGCGCAAGGCGGTGGAAGACGCCGGCGCGACGCTGGTGGGCAAGTCGATCTGGAAGAAGTATGGGCGTTGGCCGGTGTACTCGAAGTTCTTCGACAACATGGGGCCGATTCCCCATCACATGCACCAGTCGCAGAAGCAGGCGAAGCTTGTGGGTCAGGAAGGAAAGCCTGAGTCCTACTATTTCCCGCCCCAGCACAACAACGTGGGGAACAACTTCCCCTACACCTTCATGGGTTTCGAGCCGGGCACGACCAAGGCGCAGGTGCGCAAGTGCCTGGAGGATTGGAACAAGGGCGACAACGGCATCCTGGACCTGTCCAAGGCTTACCGCCTGAAGCCGGGGACCGGTTGGCTGATTGATCCCTGCATCCTGCACGCGCCGGGTTCGCTCTGCACCTACGAGCCGCAGTGGGGAAGCGATGTGTTCGGCATGTACCAGAGCCTGGTGGAAGGGCGCTACGTGCCCTGGAGGCTGCTCGTGAAGGACATGCCCAAGGCGAAGCATCAGGACCTCGACTTCATCGTCGACCAACTCGACTGGGCCAAGAACGTGGATCCGAACTTCAAGGAAAACCATTACCTTGAGCCGGTGCCGGTGGCGGATACCCGCAAGGAAGGGTTTGTCGATCGCTGGATCGTCTACGGCAAGGTGGACGGGGAGCAGTTGTTCACGGCCAAGGAGCTGACCGTCGATCCCGGCGTGAAGGTCACCATCAAGGACAGCGGTGCCTACGGCCTGATCTGCGTTCAGGGCACCGGCAAGATCAACGGCCATCCGTTGAACAGCCCGAAGCTCATCCGCTTCCACGAACTCACCGAGGACGAGTACTTCGCCACCGAGGATGGGGCCAAGTCCGGCGTGACCTTCGAGAACTGCAGTGCCACCGAACCTTTGGTCTGCCTCCGGTACTTCGGCCCTGAAGTGAACCCGGATGCCCCGGTGATGGGCGCGTACCGGAAGAACAAGTTCTAGCGAACAGAACCGAAGGATCCGTCTGATCGGACCGATCAGACGGATCGGGTGGATCCTCCCTTACGAAGCGAAGATCTGGTCCATCTCGGTGCTGAGCTTCTTCAGGCCTTCGGTGGAGCCGGCACCGCCCTGTTCGGCGATCCCCCAGCCGTCGTAGCCGATGTCGTCGAGGGCCCGCATGATGGCGGGCCAACGATTGTCGCCCTTGAGGAATTCGACGTCGAAACCCGACCACTTGCCGGTCTTGTCGGACTTGGCTCGGGAGTACTCCTTGATGTGCAGCGTGGCGATGCGCTTGCCGAGGATGCGGATCCACTGCTCGGGCCAGCCGTAGTGGATGATGTTGCCGCAGTCGAAGTGCCAACCGACCTGCGGCGACTGGAGTTCATCGACGTAACGTGCGGCTTCCATCGGGCTGAGGAGGAAGTTGTTCCAGACGTTCTCGATGGCGATGCGGACCCCCAGTTCCTCGGCGAGCGGGAGCGCCTTGCGGATCTCGTCCTGCGAACGCTTGTAGGCGTCGGCGTAGCTGACGCTTTCACTCACCACCGCAGGGACCAGGAGGACGGCGGGAGCGCCGTAACGCTTGGCATCGCGCAGGGAGAGTTTCAGGCCTTCGAGGCCGGCCTCGCGGACGGCGGGATTGGGATCGGACAGGGGTTTGGCCCAGTGGGTGTGGCAGCAGACGCTGCCGGCCTTGAGTCCGGTGGCTTCAAGGGCCTTGACCACCTCGTCCTGGTCCATGCCGCCCATCGGTTCGATGCCCTCGAACCCGGCTTCCTTGACCAGTTGCATCTTCTCGAGGGTGGATCCCTTCACTCCCACGGTTCCCCACATGATGCCCTTGCGGATGCGACGTTTGCCGTCGGCAGCGAAGAGCGGGGAGGCGGTGGTGGCGAGGAGGGCGGCAGCGGCGGTGCCGGAGGCGAGGAAAGTTCGACGGTTCATGGTGTGGAAAAGAAGAAGGGGGAGACAGCGCCTGGATGCGCGGCCTCCCCCGGGATGAGTGGCAGGCGGCGATCGACTTAGATGAACTTGGTCTTGCCGGGCATGGCCATGGGTTCGATCGGCAGGGTCATGTCCCAGCTCACCTTCTCGGGGACCAGCGCGAGCTTGGAGTTCAACGCCTGTTCCCAGGTGACTTCCTGGCCGGTGTAACCCGCCATCCGGCCCATGATTCCGGCGAGGGTGCTGCGCACCATGCGGTCGCCATCGTTGTGGACCTGACCGGCGCGGATGGACTTGAAGAGGACCTGATGCTCGACGACGTACATGTCGGGCTTGTCGCCCTTGTAACGCCATTTGATCTCGTTTCCGGCCTTGATATAGGGGGCGTTCCAGCCGCTCCAACCCTTGCCAGTGGTGCCCAGGACATAGTCCGAATTCTCCGAGTAGCAGCCGGCGATCTGGCGCTGCGCCACCACACCGCGGGCTCCATTGGCCCACTCGTAAACAACGGTGACGTGATCGAAGATGTTGCCCTCGCCGTTCGGGTTCATGCGGCCGCCATTGGCCGTGCACTTGATCGGGGCCTCGTCGCGGAAGGTCCAGAGGACCTTGTCCACGGTGTGGATGCACTGCTCGACCAGACCGTCGCCGGCGAGCCAGGTGAAGTTCATCCAGTTGCGCATCTGCCACTCGAGGTCCTTCATCCCGGCGGGACGGGTGTGGCTGGGAGGCATCGGCTTCACCGGACCGGTCAGGTAGGTGCCGTACACGCCCACGACCTCGCCTAGCCCGCCATCGTGGATCTGCTGGTAGAACGCCTGCCGCGGCAGGTCGTAACGCCAGCAGTAGCCGGCCACCAGATTCAGCTTCTTCTCCTTCGACATCCGCACCGTCTCCATGACGTGCCGGATGCCTGGGGCATCCGTGGCCATCGGCTTCTCACAGAACACGTGCTTGTTCTTCTCGATGGCGTAGCGCAGGTGCGCCGGACGGAACCCCGGAGGCGACGCCAGCAGAACCACGTCCACCCCGGAATCAATGACCTTCTGAAAGGCGTCGAGCCCCACGAACTGACGGTCTGCCTCGGCCTGGACCCGGCCGCCGAACTGTTCCTTCAGACCCTTGACCGATCCGGCGAGGGGTTCCGGGAAGGCGTCACCGACGGCCCAGAGGATCAGGTTGGGATCCGCGGTCAGCGCGTTGCCCGCAGCGCCCGTGCCCCGGCCACCGCAACCGACCAACCCGATCTTCAGGGTGTCGGCGTTCTGGGCGAAAGCGCGTTCACGGACGAGGATGGCAGGTGCCGCAAAGGCGACGGCGGCCGCGGCGGAACCGGAGCGAAGGAAGTCGCGACGGGTAGTGGAATTCGGCGATGCGTTCATGGCGGGTGTCAGACTGACTGAATGGTCCGCCATTCATTTCGAAACCGTCAAGCGATGGCTTCTGCCCAATTCCGGGGACGAGTGCTTTGGAGGTGGCTGGCCCACGAATCACACGAACCACACGAAGAAGGCCGGGTTCGTGTGATTCGTGTGCTTCGTGGGCACCGCTTGTTGGGGTGCGAGTCACGGAATCGCGGAGTTCGTCCCTCCGGAAGTGAGAGCCTCCTGACGTCGTCTCCTACGGGTAGGGGACGAGGGTCACTCCGGCTGCGCGAATGCCTGGAACTCGTGGCGCAGGTGGGGCGGGACCAGCACCCGGAGATGGACGGATTCACCGGAGGAATAGTCTTCCTCCAGGACCTGCCCGAGGGCATGGACCCGGGCGAGGGTCCGTTGTTCGGTGATGGGAATGGTCAGGTCGAGCTCGGCCCGGACCGGGCGGAGGCTGGTGCTGAGTTCGTCGAACAGTTCGGTGAATCCTTCGCGCGTGCGGGCCGAGACGGAGACCGAGCGGGCGAAGAGACCCTGCCAGCGTTGAAGGATGTCGCGGGAGGGCAACAGGTCGACCTTGTTGAAGACCATCAGGGTGGGGCGTTCGGCCGCCCCGATCTCGCCGAGGACGGCGTTGACGGCCCGGATCTGTTCCTCTGCATGCGGATGGCTCACATCGACCACGTGGAGCAGCAGGTCCGCTTCCACCACTTCCTCCAGCGTCGCCTTGAAGGCTTCGACCAGGCCGTGCGGCAATTTGCGGATGAACCCCACCGTATCGCTCAGCAGGACGTTCTGGTTGGTGGGAAGCCGGAGGCGGCGGGTGGTGGGATCCAGCGTGGCGAACAGTTTGTCCTCGGCCAGGACCGTTGCCCCCGTCAGGGCATTGAGCAGGGTGGATTTGCCGGCATTGGTGTAGCCCACGATCGATGCCAGTGGCCATTGATGACGCTGGCGTCCGTCGCGCTGGGTCAATCGTTGGCGACGGACGACATCGAGTTCGTCCCGGATCCGTTCGATCCGTTCCTGGGTCTTGCGGCGATCGGCTTCGAGCTGGGATTCGCCTTCACCGCCGATGGCACCGAGGCCGCCGCGTTGCCGGGAGAGGTGCGTCCAGAAGCGGGTCAGTCGCGGAAGGAGATACTGGAGTTGGGCGAGTTCGACCTGGAGCTTGCCTTCCCGGGTGCGGGCGCGCTGGGCGAAGATCTCGAGGATCAGCGAGGTTCGATCCAGGACCTTACAGCCAAAGACCTCCTCCAGGTTCCGCGTCTGGGCACCGGAGAGTTCGTCGTCGAAGATGACCGTATCGACGCCCAGTTCCTTGCAGCGGAGGGCAAACTCGGCGGCCTTGCCTGGCCCGATTCCGGTGGTGGGGTGCGGCGCTTCGAGCTTCTGGGTTCCGTCGCCAAGGACCCTTGCACCCACCGTGGTGGCCAGCTCACCGAGTTCGTCCAGGGAATCGCGGACGTCCCAGGCGGATCGGCTTTTGAGTTCAAGACCGACCAGGAACGCTTTTTCGGTACGCTGATCAGCCGTTTCGACGAGTGCTTTCAAAGGATGGAATGGACCCGTCCAGCGTACCGGAGGTTTCGTCGTCGGCAAGGAGTCGCGAAGCCCGACCCTCCGAGCGTCCGGTTGCCCCTCGGCGTGTCCTGCGGCACGCTCGCTCCCGCGATGCCGGCTGAGATCCTGTCCACCCACACCCCCCTGTTGTTTCAGGGAGCCGTTGCCCGTGCGGTGGAGTTGCTCCGCGCTGG
>CAMCFL010000186.1 GCA_945873715.1 Akkermansia muciniphila | reverse complement strand
ACGGGATGGTTTCACTGCCGCGGGTGCTGGCGGCGAACAAGGAGGTCACCGCCGATGAAGGCTGGAACATCCGGCCCATCAACCCGCTCACCATTGAGCCCGTCGAAGAGCTGAAAAAGCTGCGCTTCAATCCGGTGAAGCTCGGGAATGTCGCCATTCCCGCCAACGGCCAGCACACCCTGGCCGGGGTGCAGGGCAGGGCCATCGAGCTGGAGGCCGTAATCGATCCGAAGTCGGCGCGGGAAGTCGGCTTGCGCATCCTGCAGAGCCCGAACGGCGAGGAGCAAACGACCATCAGCCTTTCCATGCACGGCCACGCCTGGCCATGGAAGTCCAACAAACGTCATCTGATGATCGACGTTTCCCAAGCCTCACTCAGTCCCGACGTTGCCTCGCGAGTTCCGGAGATCGGCCCCTTGTATCTCAAAGATGGCGAGCCCCTGCATTTGCGCGTCTTCATCGACCGAAGCGTCGTCGAAGTCTTCGCCAATGGCCGCCAATGCCTGACGTTGCGGGCCTACCCGACCCGTCCGGACAGCACGGGAGTGTCCGTCTTCGCCCGCGGCAGCGAAGCTCGCCTGGTTTCCCTCACGGCTTGGCAGATGAAGAGCATCTGGCCGGAGCTGACAGAAGGGGGAGGGCGGTAGCAGGCGGTGGACCATTTGGAGCTGACAACAATGAAGAGAGAACACGCAAAGCATCACTCATCGGAAGCCACCCACCTCGGCGGATTGCCCCGCCGCGAATGGATCAAAGGCACGCTTGGCCTGGGTACCGTCGCCGCGCTCTCCGGTTGTGCGTCATTGAGAGAACGCACCCAGTCTGACCTCATCCGCCGAGAGAACCAGAAACCGGGAACACGCGATTGGATGCTGAAGAACACGCGAATCGATCCCGCCACCAAATATCGTTGTCCGTGGATTGAAGGTTACTGTTCGCACACCAGCGCGCGGGCGGGCGAGAGCATCCAGTTCTTCGTCAGCACCAATCCGGCGTCCTCGTTCACCATCGACGTGTATCGCATGGGCTTCTACGGCGGCACCGGAGGACGTCACCTGACGACGCTCGGGCCGTTCCCGGGCGCCGTGCAGGCGGACCCACCCACAGGCCCCGAGCGCCTGCGCGATTGCCAGTGGGAGCCGTGCGCCACGTTGAAGATTCCGTCCGACTGGCCCAGCGGGGTGTACCTCGGCAAGCTCACGGCGGACCGCGACGGCCTGCAGAGCTACGTCATCTTCATCGTGCGCGATGATCGCCGCGCCGACTTGATCTTCCAATGCTCGGACCACACCTGGCAGGCCTACAACCGCTGGCCCAGCCAGTTCTCCCTTTATGACAACGGCAAGCATGAATGGTGGTGGGGCGGTGACGTGCAGATCAGCTTCAATCGTCCGTACGGCAAGTATTGCCAGATCCTCGATGCGCCCTTGAGCACTGGTTCGGGAGAATGGTTTCTTTGGGAGTTCCCGTTTGCGTACTGGCTCGAAGCGGAGGGCTACGACGTCACCTACATCTCGAATCGCGACACGCACGCCGACCCCGGGGGACTGCGGCGCGCGAAGGGATTTCTCTCCGTGGGCCACGATGAGTATTACTCCATCGAGATGTTCCGCCATTTGCAGACCGCCATCGGCCACGGGTTGAGCGTCGGCTTCTTCTCGGGCAATGCCGTCTGCGGGCGCATCCAACTGTCTCCCGATCAGCGCGGGAACGCCCATCGGATTATCGAGCGCGTCGGAGTGTTTGGACCGCCGGGTGGCACCTTTGAGTTTGAATCCATGAAGACGCTCGCGCACGAACGTCCCTACGCCAACGAGCTCATCGGCGCCCACAGCACCGGACCGGTGATTGGAGGTGCGGACTGGGTTTGCGCGAAGCCCGACCACTGGGTTTTTGCTGGGACCGGGATGAAGCTGGGCGAAGGCATTCCCGGCCTCGTCGGGTGGGAATGGCACGGGGATCCGGCAGAGATTCCCGGACTGGAGATCGTGGCCACGGCGCCCACGAAGTTCGATGGCAAACCCAATGGCGGACAGTTCACCGCCACGGTCTATCCGGGCCCGCGTGGGAACGTTGTCTTCAACGCGGCGACCTGTTGGTGGGCCGACGGCTTGAGCGCGCCGCCCGGCTACGTGCGCCCGTCCGCCTCCAGCAAACCCCGAGGCCCGGATGCCCGCGCCCAGCAAATCACGCGCAACGTGCTGGGGCGGATGATTGGAGCGCGCTCGACGACCGCTTTGATCTACCGCTAGGCTTCCATGCCTATCGGGCCGCGGAACCGGAACTCACCGGCGGCAGCTACGATCTCGCCTTCGACGGCCTGGGCCGGATGCGGGTCGGAGACGGAAACGCCGTCCGTCGCCTGAGCGATGACAACGGCGACGGCGCTTTTGATGCGGGTCTGATGGTCCGCGAGAGTCTCACCGCGCCCCGCCGCAACCCGTTCGCGGGAACTTCTTCCGGGACCCGGCCCTTTACGCGGCGCAGGTCGAGGCGCTGGTGGTCGTCGACGAATGGATGCGCGTGTTCGCGATGGAACACATTTGCGGCAACTGGGACAGCTACAGCTGCCGCAACGGACACAACATGTACTGTTACCTGCCGCCTGGCGGACGCTGGAACATGTTGGCCTTCGACATTGATTTCGAATTTGGCGTGGGCAGCACGGAAGCGAACGACCGAATGGCACACCAACTTCCGTCTGTACGGCGGCGGCGGTCTTGTCGTGTTGTCGCGGCGGGTGGATGGGACGCCGAAGATCGTGGACTATGTCAACTATGCGGACCTGGCGGACAACCTGGACGCGCGACCACAGCGATTCTATCGCGTTGTGGTGGAGCCGTGATCCCGAGAATTCAATGGCTCAAGGCCGTTTAGTTGACCGCAGAGATCTCTCGCAGCGCGTCTCTCCCTATTGATGAGATCGGTTCTAACATGGTTGATGACCTGCGGCCTCCCGGTCCAGACTACGCCCGATGTCCTCTTCACTGCCCACTCGATTTCGGCAATTGCTGACGCTGCTCGCCTGGTTCTGCCTCTCCTCTCATACCCTCTTTGGTCAATCCAGACCCTTCCAGGCAGGAACTGCGGTCGTCGATATCTCCCCCACCCATTTCCCGGTGATTGTGAACGCCATGTTCACCGAACGATCAGCCGATAAAGTCGTCGACCCCCTGTTCGCCAAAGCCCTGACTCTCGACGATGCGACCAACCGCATCGTTTTCTGTGTCGTCGATAGCTGCATGGTCCCGCGGGATCTCCTCGATCAAGCGAAAAGCATCGCTTCGATAGCGACAGGGATCCCCATTGAAAACATGATGATCTCGGCCACTCACACTCACTCCGCACCTTCGGCCATGGGTTGCCTTGGCAGCCGCGTCGACCCGCGCTACGCCGCCATGCTTCCCGCCCGAATCGCTCAGGCCATTATCGATTCCACCAAGAACCTCCAGCCCGCTCAAATCGCTTCGACTGCCTTCGATGACTGGGGTCACACGTTCAATCGACGCTGGATTCGTCGGCCCGATCGGATGTTCGAAGATCCGTTCGGCAACAAGAACGTCCGGGCTCACATGCATCCAGGACACGAAAGCCCGGACGCCGTCGGCCCCTCAGGCCCAGTCGATCCTCAACTCTCGTTTTTGGCCCTCCGCCACCGGAATGGTTCGCCCATCGCTGTCCTGGCCAACTACTCCATGCACTATTATGAATCTCAACTCCTCTCCTCGGATTACTTCGGACGGTTCGCCCTCCACCTGGCCAACATCCTCCAGGCCACCAACGGATTTGTCGGAATCATGACCCAAGGGACGAGCGGCGACTTGATGTGGATGGACTATGGAGCTCCAAGAAAGTTCGTCGGATACGACACCTACGCTCGCGAAATAGCCCAGCGCGTCGCAGAGGCTTACTCCAAGCTTCAATGGAAAGATCATGTTCCCATCCGCATCGCCCAACGTCCGCTCACTCTCCAATATCGTGTCCCAGATCCTTCCCGCCTGGCCTGGGCAAAAGCCAAGGCCGTCGCTTTAGGAGACAAACTGCCTCAATCAATGGCCGAGATCTACGCGCTCGAGGCCATCCATCTCCACGAAAAGCAAAACACAGAACTCCTGCTCCAGGCCATCCGCATCGGTGACCTTGGAATCGCTGCTCTTCCAAACGAAGTCTACGCCATCACGGGTCTCAAACTTAAGACTCAATCCCCGTTCCCCATTCAGATGAACATCGAACTCGCCAATGGCGCCGAGGGCTACATCCCACCTCCGGAACAACATCGCCTCGGCGGTTACACGACCTGGCCCGCTCGAACCGCCGGGCTGGAGACCGCGGCGGAACCGCGCATCGTCGAAACCCTGCTCCAACTTCTCGAAGTCGTTGCTGACAAATCCCGCACACCGCTTAGCGACGAACCCGGTCCCTACACGCAGACGGTTCTCAAGGATAGACCCTTTGGGTACTGGCGACTCAACGAAATCGTCACTCCCTCGGCTTCCGATTCCTCAGGCAATGATCGACATGCCGTGATCGAGGATGGAGTCGCGCTTTACCTCCCGGGTGTGGGTAGTGGCACCGGTATCTCTCCAAATCCAGCTCTGACGTCCTCCCCTTTCTTCCACTCCAATGGGGTGAACCGAGCCTATCACTTTGCAGGCGGTCGCCTGAAAACCACAGCCAGAGATCTCGGGGCGACCTACTCCATCGAACTTTGGTTCTGGAACGGCTTGCCCCACTCGGTTCGCAGCATCACGGGACATTTGTTCTCGCTCGGCGCCGAGGGTGTCTATGGCGCCCCCGGCGAGCACTTGTCCATCGGCGGCCGCGCAGCCCCGGGCCGACTGGTGTTCGCCAATGGCGGAGGTGACGTCAGCTCGTCGCTCGTCGGCCGAACCGAACTGGCTTTGAAGACGTGGCATCACGCGTTGCTCGTCCGTGACGGCAAACGCGTGACCGTCTTTCTCAACGGAGATCCGGAGCCGGAGATGCAAGGGGAGATCGAACCCGGGCTTCGCCCCGACTCGCTGCAAATGTTTTTCGGCGGCCGCAGCGATAACGCGGCGAACTTTGAGGGGAAACTGGACGAGATCGCCGTCTACACTCGGGGGTTGAATGCTGCGGAGGCGGGCGCGCACTTCAAGGCGGCCGGTCTAGCTCCGCCCGCCTCACCATCTCTGGTGAATAGCCGGCTCGGTACGCCTGTGTCGGCAACGAACGCGGCCTCCGTTCTCAACGCGCTTCGCCCAGCCGCCCGCTGGCTGGCACCTGGGGTTCGAGGCCGAACCTTGTTGAACGCGGACGGACAAGCCACCAGCGAAGCCACGGCGGAAGGCTCCGTGGAATTGCCTGGAGCAGACGCCGCCACCGCCGTCTTCGCGGGCGGCCGATTGCGGGCGGAACTCCCAGGGCTGGGCGCCCGCTACACCGTCGCTTTCTGGTTCTTCAACGAGCTGCCTCTTTCAGCCCGCCCGGTAACGGCCTATCTCTTCTCGCGAGGTGCGGCCGGTGCGAGCGGCGCACCGGGAGATCATCTGGGCATCGGAGGAAACCACAGCCATCAGGGGCGGTTGATTCTTTTCAACGGCAATCAACGGGATGAGTTGCTCGCCGGGCGTTCCGAAGTCGCACCCCACAGGTGGCATCACGTCGTGCTCGTCCGAGACGGCCGGCGCGTCAGTGTTTTCCTCAACGGTCGGCGTGAGCCCGAGATCAGCGGTGAACTCGAACCGGGTCATGCTCCGGGGGTCGATCAGATTTTCCTCGGCGGCCGTAGTGATCACTTCGCCAATCTGCAAGGACGGATGAGTGATCTCGCAGTGTTTCGCCGGACGTTGACCGCGGAGGATATTTTCGAGCTGATGAAAGCGGCCGGCGCCGACACGACGGTTCGCGCAGCTGGGGCGGTTCGTACCGAGCCTCACCGATGACGGCTTCAGTTTCGCCGCGCGCTGCGACGGGGGGGAGACCGAGCACGACTTGGCGCGAGTTGAGAAAACGCCCGTCGGAAGGGCCGGGCGACGACGGTCCGTCGCGACAATGGCAGGGCTTTTCGGAACTCTTCAACGCGGCTCAGCGTTTGGCGCTCGACTCAGCGCAGTCGGTCCTTGATCGCGGCGCGGCGGCCGGTTTTCTCGTCCTTGAGCCATCGAAGATCTGGTCAAGCGAGAATGGTCCTCACCACATTTCCTGCAACATCGGTCAGTCGGAAATCGCGGCCCTGGCTGCGGAATATCAGCCGTTCGTGATCGATGCCGAGCAAGTGCAGTATGGTCGCATGAAGGTCGTGCACGTGCACTGGCTGTTCGGCGACGTGGTAGCCGAATTCGTCGGTGGCTCCGTAGGTGATCCCTGGCGGTGCGTTTCTGAATCAACGACCTCATAGGGCGGTTGATTACGCTGCAAGTGCGGCGATCAGTGTTTAGTGGTTCGTGGCTTCTTTTGCACGCCGGATTCCTGCGTTTGATTTGCCTCCCGCCGCCGGCGGCGCTGAGAGGTCATTT
>CAMCFL010000185.1 GCA_945873715.1 Akkermansia muciniphila | reverse complement strand
GCACGCAGGACGCCGATTACCTTCTCCACATCGCCCAGAACATCCAGGGCCGCACCATCTGCGCCTTTGGCGAAGCCGCCGCCTGGCCGGTGCTTTCCTTCGTCAAGAAGTTCAAGGACGACTTTGTCGCCCGCGGCAAGGCGGATGAGGAAGCCCGGGCCAGGGGAATCGTTCCCGCCTCGCATCACTGAACATTTCGACCATGTCCAACGCAGTGACCACAGCACCCGCGCCCACGGCGCCGCCGCCCGTCGAGAAGATCCGGATCAAGGTCGATGGCCGCGACATCGACGTGCCCAAGCTCATGCCGGACTGGCAGGGCAAGCTGGTGCCGACGACCATGCTGCAGGCCTGTCAGATGGCCGCGCAGGAGGTACCGCATTATTGCTATCATCCGCGTCTGCCCATTGCCGGCAATTGCCGCATGTGCCTGGTGGAGTTTGGCACGCCGGTGATGGATCCGGCCACCAAGAAGCCGGTCCTGAATGAAGATGGCTCGACCAAGATCGCCCGCTCGGTCCTGCCCTATGAGCCGCAGACCCCGCGGGGAGCCATCGCCTGTGCCACGCCGATCTCGCCGGGCATGGAGTTGTATCCATCCTCGCCCGCCACCAAGCAGATGCGGGAGGCGGTCCTCGAATCGCTGCTGATCAATCATCCGCTCGATTGCACGATCTGCGACCAGGCCGGCGAATGCAAATTGCAGGAGTATTCGGTCCAGCACGGCCAGGCCCAGTCCCGCTTCGTCGAGCCCAAGGTTCACAAGCCCAAGGCAGTCGATCTCGGTCCCCGCATCGTGCTGGACGACGAACGCTGCATCCTCTGCACCCGTTGTGTCCGGTTCACCCGGGACATTGCCGGGGACGACGCGCTCGGCATCGTCAACCGGGGTTCGTACAACACGATTGCCACGGCCCCGGGAAAGCAGTTCGACAACAATTACTCTCTCAACACCGTCGACATCTGTCCGGTGGGCGCACTGACGTCGAAGGATTTCCGTTTCAAGATGCGGGTCTGGTTCCTCAAGGAAACCAAGAGCCTCTGCACCTCCTGCGGGACCGGTTGCAACATCACGATCGGTTCCCGGGAGAACGTCCTCCATCGGTTCGAACCGCGCGACAACGACGCGGTGAACGGCAGTTGGATGTGCGACTCCGGCCGGTTGAATTATCCGTGGATTGGCCGTGCTGACCGACTCCAGCAGGTGCAGGTGCGCGGCCAGGCCTCCGACTGGGGCACTGCCCTGGGTGAGATCACCACCCATCTCCGCAACGCTTCCGATGGCAGCGTGGCCATCATTGCCAGCGCCCGTCAGACGACCGAGGAACTCTATCTCCTCCGCCAGCTCGCGGTGCGGGTGGGAGCGCTGACGGACTCGGTCGAGCGGGAAGGCGAGGCCGACCGCTTGTTGGTCCACTCCGATCGCAACCCGAACAGCCAGGGGGCGCGCCTGACGGGGATCGCCTATACCGAGATCGGGATCTCGATTCCGTCGATTGCCGATGGGATCCGCTCGGGAAAGATCAAGACCCTGATCGTGTTCGGAGAGGATGTGACGAAGTGCGGGATCGACGCCGGATTGCTGGGCAAGGTCGGGACGTTGATCGTGAGTGACATCCTCCCCAATGCCACCACGGCGGTGGCACATTATCTCCTCCCGGGCTGCGCCCACGCGGAGAAGCGGGGCACCTTCATCAATGCCAAGGGGCGGGTGCAGAAGTTCCTCAAGGCGGTGGAGCCGAAGGGCGATGCCCGTCCCGAGTGGGAATTCCTCGCTGAATTGACGAAGTCGCTGGGGGCGGTCGATGGCTTCAGCACCATCGAGGGTCTGTTCAACCGGATGGCCTCCGAAGTTCCGGCGCTGGCCGGGGTCGAGTGGTCCAAACTGGGCGACCACGGCGTGAACGTTCCGGTCTGAAGGAGGATCATCCATGCTCGAAAACATTTTCTCCGATCCCACCTTCCAGTTCGTCCTGTTCAGCGCGGCCAAGATCGCCGTCGTGTTCGGTGTGGTGATGACCTTTGTCGCCTATGCCGTCCTCGTGGAGCGCAAGGTGTCGGCGGCGATCCAGGATCGGGTGGGTCCGAATCGCACTGCACCGCCGCTGGCGCTCAAGATTCCGGTGCTGGGCCGGTTGCTGCAGCGCTGGGGAATGTTCCAGCCGATGGCGGACGGGTTGAAGTTCATCCTCAAGGAAGACTTCACGCCGGCCTATGTCCGGACGGTCTATTTCTGGTTGGCACCGGCGATTGCGGTGATCCCGGCGTTCCTGACGCTGGCAGTCATCCCGTTCGGTTCGACCCTGGGATCCCAGAAGATGGTCATCGCCGACCTGAACGTCGGCATCCTCTACACGTTCGGGATCGTTTCGCTGGGGGTGTACGGGATCGTGCTGGCCGGTTGGTCCTCGAATTCCAAGTACCCGTTCCTCGGCGGCATCCGCTCCAGCGCCCAGATGATTTCCTACGAGATTGCCATGGGGATGAGCGTGGTCTCGCTGTTCCTGATCGTGGGTGATCTGAACCTGATGAACCTGATCCAGTGGCAGGCCGACCACGGTTGGCTGGTGCTGTATCAGCCGGTGGCCTTCGTGATTTTCCTGGTGTCGGCCTTCGCCGAGACCAACCGGCTGCCCTTCGACATGCCCGAGTCCGAGAGCGAGTTGATCGGGGGATACCACACGGAGTACAGCTCGATGAAGTTCGCCCTCTTCTTCCTCGGTGAGTATGCCAACATGATCGCCAGTTCGGCGATGATGGTGACGCTGTTCTTCGGGGGTTGGTCCTTGCCCTGGCTGGGCAAGCCGGCCGAGACGCTGCTCGGTGGACTGGTCCATATCGGGATCTTCATCGCCAAGATGATCGTGCTGATGCTCGTGTTCATCTGGGTGCGCTGGATGTTGCCGCGCTTCCGGTATGATCAACTGATGGACCTGGGATGGCGCCGGTTCATCCCCGCCGCCCTGGCCAACATCGTGGCGACCGCGCTGGGTGTGGCATTGCTTAACCGCTGAAATCAAAGGACGAGCTCATGACCAAGGTTGTCGATCGCAGTCCGCTGAACTTTTACGAACGCACGTACCTGCCTGCCCTGATGGAGGGCTTCAAGATCACGGCGCGACACTTCGCGCGCTCGGTGCAGGGCAAGAACACGGCCACCGACCTGGGGGACGGTTATTATCCTGAGGTTCCCTGGCGGGTGGCTGAAGGGTATCGCGGCGCTCCCTATCTGGTGAGCGACCAGGACGGGGCGACCAAGTGTGTTTCCTGCCAGTTGTGCGAGTTCATCTGTCCGCCCAAGGCGATCAAGATCACGCCTCCGGGGCCTGAAGGGCAGGGGGCGGATCGGCCGAATGCCGAGAAGATGCCGCGGGAGTTCGAGATCAACATGCTCCGTTGCATCTTCTGTGGCCTCTGCCAGGAAGTGTGCCCGGAAGAGGCGATCTTCCTGCAGCAACATTACTCCCTCACCGGCCTGAACCGGGAGGAGATGATTTACAACAAGGAGAAACTCCTGAAACTCGGAGGCGTCCATCCCGGCATCCAGAAGTGGAAACACAAACTGGAAGAGGCCCGGGACCAGGAGAGCTTCCCTGTCAAAGTCGATTGACCCGGTCCGACCGGAAGACGAGCCACCTCCATGCCGCAGCTTACCGACCTCCTATTCTACGCGTTCGCCGGGATGACCCTGCTGTTCGGGTTCCTGTGCGTCGCCAACCCGCTCAGCCGGAATCCGGTCACCAGCGCGATGTTCCTCGTGCTGACGATCATCTCGATGGCGGGATTGTTCGTGCTGTTGCACGCCTTCTTCCTGGCTGCCGTCCAGATCCTGGTTTACGCCGGCGCGGTGATGGTCCTGTTCCTGTTCGTGATCATGTTGCTGGACCTCAAGGAAGAGGAACGTCGCAAGCTGAACAAGGTCGCCGTGGGCCTGGGATCGCTGGCGGTCCTGGGTCTTGCGGGCGTGCTCGTCCGCGTGCTGGCCGGTGCCACCCCGTTGATCGCCGCCGGCAGCAAGCCGGTGGAAGGGTCCACGCGGGAACTCGGTCGCATCCTGTTCCAAAGCTATCTCCTCCCCTTCGAGATCCTCTCGATCCTGCTGCTGGTGGCCATGGTGGGAGCAATCCTGCTGAGCAAGAAGGAGCTGAAGTAATATGCAAGCGGCTCTCCCCCATTACCTGATCGTCAGCGCCCTGCTGTTCTGCCTCGGCCTGCTGGGCGTGGTCGTCCGTCGCAGCCTGCTGGTGATGTACATGAGTCTCGAACTCATGCTCAACGCCGCCAACCTCGCGTTGGTTGCCTTCTCCCATTTCAACCAGAATCTCAATGGCCAGGTGATGGTGTTCTTCATCATCACCGTCGCCGCTGCGGAAGTCGCCGTGGGCCTCGCGCTCATCGTCGCCCTCTTCCGCAAACGCCAGACTTCCCACGTCGAGGATCTCACCTCGCTCAAGCTCTGACCCGCGCCGCATGGACGCCCACGCCACCCAACAAGTCGCCGAAGCCGGCGCGAAGTATCAGGACCTCGCCTGGATGGTGCTGGCCTCCCCGCTCATCTGCGGCGCCGGTTCCTGGTTCCTCGCCCGTCGCCTCCGCGGTCTCACCGCCGGATTCAACATCGCCGGGGTGCTTCTGAGCTTCCTGCTGGGAGCCATCCTGGTCGGCATCTCCGGGGAACATCCGCTGGCTGCCACGCCTTTTCATTGGCTGCCGATCCCCGGTCTGGACCTCACCCTGGGACTCCAGGTGGATCGCCTTTCCGCCCTGATGACCCTGGTGGTCACCGGCGTGGCCAGCCTGGTGATGATCTATTCCACCGGGTACATGCACGACGACACGTCGTTCAGCCGGTTCTTCTGCACGCTCAGCCTGTTCGTGTTCTCGATGCTCGGCATCGTCCTCGCCGACAACCTGGTGATGATCTTCATCTTCTGGGAACTGGTCGGCGTCTCGTCCTATCTGCTGATCGGATTCTGGCATGAACGCCCCGCGGCGGGGGATGCCGCCAAGAAGGCGTTCCTCACCAATCGCATCGGTGATTTTGGCTTTCTCCTGGGCATCCTGATCGTCTGGGCGGCGACGGGCACCGTCAACCTGGCCGAGCTTTCGGCGAAGTTCGGAGCCACTCCCGGTCTGCTGGGATCGATGGCCGGGATCACCGGCCTGCTGGTGTTCATGGGGGCAATGGGCAAGAGCGCCCAGTTCCCGCTGCACGTCTGGCTTCCCGACGCCATGGAAGGTCCGACCCCCGTCTCGGCCCTGATCCATGCCGCCACCATGGTCGCCGCCGGTGTCTACATGCTCTGCCGGGTGTTCTTCCTCTACACCGTTCCCGGCGCGTGGCCCGCTCCGCTCGGGTTCCTCGGCGATCTCGGCGCGGGAACGATCATCGGTTATGTCGGCGGTTTCACCGCCCTGCTGGCGGCGCTGATTGCGGTTCAGCAGAACGACATCAAGCGCATCCTCGCCTACTCCACGCTTTCCCAGCTCGGCTACATGGTGATGGCGGTGGGTCTGGGAGCGCAGGCAGGAACGCCAGCGGCGGGAATGTATCACCTGGTCACCCACGCGTTCTTCAAGGCGATGCTGTTCCTCGGGGCCGGTTCGGTCATCCACGCCTGTCATCACGAGCAGGACATCTGGAAGATGGGCGGTCTCCGCAAGAAGATGCCCCGGACCTTCTGGACTTTTGTCATCGGGACGGCCGCTCTCGCCGGGCTTCCTCCTTTCAGCGGGTTCTATTCCAAGGACGAAGTGCTGGTGACCGCGCTGGAGGTCAATCCGGTGCTGTTCATCGTGGGCGTGCTGGTGGCGATCCTCACGACCTTCTACATGGGACGCTTGGTCCTGGTGGCGTTCTTTGGTGAGGCCCGATCGGATTCGGCGTCCCACGCCCATGAATCGCCCGCCTCGATGACCTGGCCGCTGCTGATCCTTGCCGTCCCGAGCGTGGCGATTGCCTGGCTGCCCCTGGGCGAATACATCGGTGCCGCCGTCGGTGGCCATGGTCACACCGCCGTCCATGCCGTGGCGCAGGGAGAGAAGTACGGGGTTGGGATCCTGCCGATGTTCGAGAACCTCTCGAATGGCATCAATCACGCCCTTTTCGGTCCGTTCAACCACAACGCCATGGCGGCCACCTTCGGGCTGTTTGCCGTGTTCCTTGGTTCCAGCCTGGCTTGGGCCTGCTACGGCAAGGCCTCGGCAGATCCGCTTCCCCGCCTGCTGGGCGGTTGGGCGCGACTGTTGAAGGGACGTTTCTATTTCGACGAGATCTACTCCGGTCTGATCGTCCCGCTGCATGACCTGGCGGGTGCCATCGCCGATTGGGTGGATCGCTGGCTGGTCAATGGTCTGGCCCTGCGCGGTCTCCACGGCTCGGTCGAACTGGTCGGCCGGACCCTGCGCCTTGTCCAGAGCGGCAACCTCCAGACCTATACCTTCCTGTTCGCGGCCGGACTGGCGGTCGTGGCCTGGTTCACCCTTCGCTGATCCACCATGAGCCTGACGAGTACGCTGCTGCTGACGCCCTTCCTGACG
>CAMCFL010000184.1 GCA_945873715.1 Akkermansia muciniphila | reverse complement strand
TCGGAGCGCCGGCAGGAATTTCTGCCCTTGTGCAAGGAAATGGAGTTTCTCCCGTGATCCCTTCCTCATCCGCGGTTTTCTGTGGGGCACGCATCCCTTGGGAACGGGCTGTTCACCTTGCCTCCAGACGGGAACAGTCCGGCATGGATGTGCGGTTCTTGCTGGGGCCGGCCGGCAGCGGGAAGACGTTCCGCTGCATTGCCGAAGTGCGGGAAGCCTTGCAGGAGGGCCCGGGATCGGGGTCGTTGCTGTTCATCGCGCCGAAGCAGGCGACGTTTCAGTTGGAGCGACAGGTCCTGTTGGATGGATCGGTGGGCGGCTTCATGAACCTGGAGATCCTGTCCTTCGAACGTCTGGCTGAGCACGTGCTGGATCGGGCGGGTGCCAAGGTCGCGACCGTGCTCGGCGAGGAAGGTCGGGTGATGGTCCTGCGGGCATTGCTGGGTCGCGAGGAGGGTGGGTTGAAATACTTTGGTCGATCCGCCCGCGGGGCTGGGTTGGCGCGGGAGTTCTCCGGGGTGTTGCGGACCTTTCAGGAACATGGCCTGGGTTCCGGCCGGCTGCGCGAGTTGTCCGGCCGCGGTGTGTTGCCCGAGTCGTTGCGCTTCAAGCTCGCGGACTGGGGACATCTGCTGGCGGCCTACGACGGGTGGTTGAAGGAGGCGGCGCTGGAAGATCCGTCGAGTCGGGTCTGGCAGGCCGTGGCGGCCCTTGCCGATGGCAAGGCGGAGCCGTGGTTCGATGCCGTGTGGATGGATGGATTCGCCGAGATGACTCCCGCCGAGGTGGCCTTGCTGGCGGCGGTGACCCGACGATCGAGGAAGGTTACCGCCGCCTTCTGTCTCGATCCGGCTTCGGCGGCGACGGGACGGGTCGGGCTCTGGAAGGTCGTCGAGCGCACCTTTCGTGCCTGTCACGCGGCGTTGGGCGTGCACGCGGAATCCGGGGTGGAGTTGGTGGAGTTGGCGAGGGGCTCCGGAAGGACGGGCACCGGAGGGAGGAGCTCTGCGAGTCCGATTCCGACGACGGATGAGGACTC
This sequence comes from Akkermansia muciniphila, assembly GCA_945873715.1. Taxonomy (GTDB): domain Bacteria; phylum Verrucomicrobiota; class Verrucomicrobiia; order Limisphaerales; family UBA9464; genus UBA6176. Next base: position 5,539 of record CAMCFL010000184.1, on the reverse strand, counting down.
GCAGAGCTCGTCCCTCCGGACGGTCAGCCAGATCGGTCCTGCGGAAGGGCGGTTCGCCGGGAATCGCGTGCTGGGGGAGTTGGAGGAACGGATGGCCACCGGCGGGTTGTCAGGATTGGCCAGTGGGCCGGAGGAGCGGAAGTCGGTCCGTCTTTTGCGCTGTCGGGATGCGCACGAGGAAGCCGAGGCGGCGGCGGGGTTGGTGGAGGAGTGGGTGCGGGGCGGCGGACGGTATCGCGATGCGGCGGTGCTGGTGCGTTCCCTCGACGAGTACGGTCCCGTCTTTGCGCGGGTCTTCCGCCAACGCGGCATTCCCAGCTTTCTCGATCATCGGCATGGGTTGCGGCATCACCCGTTGGTCGAGTTGACACGGACGGCGCTGCGGGTGGCTGCGGATGAGGGATCGGAGGACGACTGGTTTGCCTGGCTGAAATGCGGTCTGCTCCCGCTGGAAGGTTGGGAAGGGGAGGAATTGGAGAATGCCCTGCGGGCCGGGCGGTGGGCCGGGCGCCGCTGGCTGGCCGGGAGTGAACTCGATGCATCGGAGCCGATGGGGCGGGCGATGCGCCGGGTGACCGAACCACTGCGGCGACTGACGATGTGGATGGTGCCCGGAGTCGATGGGCCGGGACTGGCGTCCGGGCTCCGACGCCTGTGGTCGGATCTGGGAGTGGAGGCGCGATTGATCGGGTGGGATGACACCGGGTTGGATCCCTTGCGGCATCAGACGGTGTTGCACGAAATGGAGGCCTGGTTGGTCGAGGCGACGCGGGCGTTCACCGGGCACGTGTTGAAGCCAGCGGAATGGCTTCCGGTGGTCGAGAGCGCCTGGAGTGGTTTGACTGCCGGGGCACTGCCGCCGTCGTTGGACCAGGTCTTGATCGGGGCGGTGGACCGTTCGCGGAATCCGGAGCTTTCGCTGGTGATCCTGCCGGGCTGGACGGAGGGCGGGTTCCCGGCTGCGGTGCCGGTGCCGGGGTTGCTCACGCTCACGGATCGCGAGTGGCTGGAGGAGGCCGCGGGAGTGGGGTTGGGACCCACGCCGGTGGACCGGGTGCATCACGAGCAATTTTACGCCTACATCGCCCTCACCCGTTCCCGGAACCAGGTGGCGGTGACGGTTCCCATGGAGGGCCTGGCGGGCGGATCGTTGCTCCCTTCACCCCTGCTGCGTCGATGGCTGCCGGAATGGGAGCTGGAAGCGGTTCCGGCGGCGCTCGTGCGTCGGCGGGGACCCGACCGGATCGCAGCCGAAGAAGTGGGCACGCCCGGTACGGAACGGTTGTCCGCGGCGATGACCCAGTTGCTCTGGGATGGAGCCGTCGAGACCTCCGCTTCGGCGTTGGAGCAGATGGCCGGGTGTCGATTTGCCCATTTTGCCGGCCGGGTGCTGCGGTTGGGTGAGCGGGCGGAGTTGTCGGCCGATGCACGGGAGCAAGGCACCTGGTCCCACCGGTTGCTGGCGGAGTTTCATCGGTCTTTGGCCCGGGAGAGTTTGGCGTGGCGGGATGTCACGCCGGATGCGGGGGAATCGAGGGTCCGGGCATTGGCCGAGCAGGTGCGTCGGGAAGAGGGGCTGATCTCGGGTGGAGCCGGGGTGGAGTTTGCCCTGCGCCGTGCGGAGGGACAGGTGGTGGCCTGGGTGCGCCATTGGCTGGGGGTCCTTGGACGGTGGCCGGGAGAGCCGCGATGGGTGGAGGCCGGCTTCGGTCGCAAGGGAGATTGGCCGGCCTTGGTTGTCCGCCTGGAGCAAGGCGGCGAGGTGCGGGTCGAGGGGCAGGTCGACCGGGTGGATCTCCTCGTGTCCGCCGATGCGGGTGAATGCGCCGCCTGGGTGGTCGATTACAAGCGGGGCGAACGTCGGATGGACGAGAGTCGGGTGGCGAAGGGCTTCGAGTTGCAGCTTCCGCTGTATCTCAAGGCGGTCACCGAAGGCACCGGGTTTCTTCCCGGCGGCATGACCTACGCCACGTTGACGCGCAGTCGCCCGCGCTCGGCGCATCGGCGCGAGGCGGCGAAAGAGGCCGGCTACTCCCATCGGGGCCGCGTGGATGTGTCCACCGTGCTGGCCGTGGCTGGTCCGGTTGCCTGGAAGGAGTTGCCCTTCCGTGTCTCGATCAACAAGGACGGATCCCTGTCGGCGGTGGGTGATGGCGTGTTGCCCGATCGCCTTTCGGAGGTGCTTGGAACGGCCGTGAAACGGGTACGGGAACTGGGTGCCGGGCTGCTGGAAGGAAACGTCGGCGCGGTGCCGGTGGCTGACCGAGGAGAGTTGCCCTGCGATGGGTGCGCGTACCGGGCGGTCTGCCGGATCCCTTGAAAATCGGACGGATCGGACCGATCCGTCCGATCCGACTCATCTTCTTCAAGGACAGAGGGTGCGGATCTGGGCGAGCAGGCTGGCGCTTTCAGCGGCGACTTCAGCGGGAGGCTTTCCCCGGCCCATGCCCGGGCGGAGGTGGCCGACCTCGGTGAGCCACGAATCCCGGAGGAGGTTTTGCCTGCGCGCGACCAGGTCGGCGATCTCGCGTCCCTTGGGACGGGACTGGAGCAGCGGGTCCGGCGACTCTGAGTCGGTGATGGTCGGGGCGGCTCCCCAGAGGCGCAGCAACTCGCGTGTCATCAGCCAGTGGCCGGTCGGGCCCGGATGGACCCCGTCGCCTGCCAGCACGTAGCTGGGCTCCTTCTTGCGACGTTCCGTCAGGTGACGGCTCATCGGTCCATGAATGTCCCCCACGATCCAGCCTTCGGAACGCTTCGCCAGCAGCCATCCGGAATAACGGGCCAGGACGTCGTCGTAACCTTCGTACGGGTTCGGGTAAGCGTCGCGTCCGGCAGGCAGGGTACGGCCTTTCAATGGGACTGGGTCAAAGGTCGGAGGGGTGAGGTGGATCAGGCTGGCACCGGTGGCGAGAACGGCAGTGCGGAGGCGGGTGATACCGTCGTAATGGCGCTGGGCTCGTTCCTCGGAGTAGGGAAAGTAGATCCCGTCGTTCATGCCGTAACAGGCGATGACGACGTCGGCCTTGATCTTGGCGAGGGCGCGGCCGAGGCGTTCGTGGAGGTCCGGTCGCGGAAAACTTCCTCCGGCATGACCGGGTTCGGAAAGCCCGGAAACGGTCTCCGAGGGGAGTCCGATATTGATGAAGGCTGTGTCGGACTGCGGATGCTGCATCCGGAACCAAGTCTCGGCCCAGCCCACCCAGGTGCCGGCGTAGGTGATGCTGTCGCCGAGGAACAGGACGGTGCGTGCTTCGTGAGGACGGATGCTGCTGGTGGCGGCGAGAGTGGGCGTCGCCAGGGCGATGGCCGACCCGGCCAGGGCCAGCAAAGCTGAGCGTCTGGAAAGCAGTGAAGCAGGAACAGGGTGCATTGCTCTTGAGTTCACGGTGACGGGCCGGGTCCGTCAACGGTGCAGCTCAGGCCTTCGGACTTGGGCGCTGTTCCCTTCTGCCGGAGCCGGTGATCGGATTGAACCAGCGAAGGTCTGCGAAGCGGGTGAAATCCGCGTCTGTCGTGTGCAGCACCGCGTCGTGCTCAAGCGCGGCTGCCGCCAGTTGCGCGTCGGTCACCAGGTTGCCGGCGGTGCCGACGCTTTCGAGCAGGCGGAGCACTTCCTCGACGTGCCCGGATCCCGGCTCCAACCATTCGACCTGCGGCCTGCCCATCCACGCTCGTACATGCCCGGCCGCTTCCGTTACCGACAGTGGATCCCGAAAGATCCTCGGATGGGTGGCGATCCGGACGAAACCCAAGGCTACCACGGTCAGAAGACCTACCCGCTGGTTTCCGTTCAGGCATCCCTCCCACCAGGTCTTGGCTTTGGAGTGGAAAGGGGAAGCGGTGTCGTGGGCGTAAATCAGGAGGTTGATATCCGGGATGATCACGCGTTTGGAGCCTTTCCTGCGGCGATGAGGAACGACTCGGCTTCCAGATCATCGACCATCCGGTTGAAGCCGGTTGGATCGAAGCCGGTACGCAGTTGCAACGGGCGGGAGCGGACAACAAACGGAGCGGGATCGCCGGGCGCAGCAGCGCGGCTCAATCCCGAGCGGATGGCGGCATTGAGGGTTTCCTTGAACGTCCTGCGGGACTGATGCATGGCCTGCTTCAAAAGCCGTTCCACATCCTGATCGAGGGTGACGGTGGTTCGCATGCAGGCATCTTGATGTGCGTCTCTTTGCTGTCAAGATGCGCGGGGTTCCTCAGATCCCCTCGGCAAAGCTGGGTGCCTGATGCACGGCCGAGACTTCCGGTGCCAGGGGGAATCCGTCGCGGGCGAGCACCCGGTACTCCCGGATCTGGAAGCTGATCTCCTGGTCTTCCACGAGGCCGAGTCGGACAAATTCGTCCTTGGTGATCCGGGTGCGGAGGGTGAGCCCGGAGGGGGTCTCGAGTTCGAGCCGGAGCTGGACTCCGAGGAAGTACACGTGCCGGAGCGTGGCACGGTAGCGGTACTCCGAGAGGTGGGTCGAGATCTGGACGGCGTACGGTCGAAAACCGATGCGCAGGCAGGAACCCTCGGCGACGCCGTGGGCGGGAAAGGTCAGTTCATGGAGACGGGCGATGCCGCCTTCGACGCGCAGTTCGAGGACGTTGAGGACGCCGATGAAGCGGGCGACAAACTCGTTGGACGGCTGTTCGTACACCTCGCGCGGTGCGCCAATCTGTTCCAGTTGCCCGCGGCTGAAGATGACGATGCGGCTGGAGACTTCCATGGCCTCCTCCTGGTCGTGGGTGACGAACACCGTGGTCACGGACAGTTCGTCGTGTAGATGGACCAGCCAATCGCGGAGTTCCTGTCGGATCTTGGCGTCGACGGCGCCGAAAGGCTCATCCAGCAGGAGCACCGAGGGCATGGGCGCGAGGGCCCGGGCGATGGCGACCCGCTGGCGCTGTCCGCCCGAGAGTTGATGGGGGAAGCGTTTGCCGAGGCCATCGAGGCCGAACAGCTTGAGGAGTTCTGCGACCCGCTCGGTCCGCTCGGCGGTGGGCCACTTCTTGATCTTGAGGCCGAAGGCGATGTTGTCGAAGACCGACATGGTCTTGAACAGCGCGTAACCCTGGAAGACGAAGCCGATGTTGCGCTTCTGGACGGAGACGTCGTTGACCCGTTGGCCCCGGATGAGGATGTCGCCGTCGGTGGGTTGCTCCAGTCCGGCGATCATCCGCAGGACCGTCGTCTTGCCGCCGCCGGACGGGCCGAGCAGGGCGACGAGTTCGCCTTCGCCGACCTTGAAGGAGACGTTCTGGACGGCGGCGACGTCGCCGAACCGTTTGGAGATGTTGCGGAGTTCAATGCTCATCGGGCTGGTCGGAAGAGGTCTGTGCCAGTTCGAGTTCGCGGAGTTGGCGGTGTTCGAGCCAGGTCTTTATTCCCAGGGTCAGGAGGGCCAGCAAGGCCAGCAGGGCGGCGATGGTGAAGGCCGCCACGGCGTTGTACTCCTTGTCGAGTTTCTCGATCCGGAGCGGCAACGTGTCCGTGACCCCGGTGATATGGCCGCTGACGACCGAGACCGCCCCGAACTCACCCACCGCC
>CAMCFL010000183.1 GCA_945873715.1 Akkermansia muciniphila | reverse complement strand
GCGGACGCCGGTGACCTTGCCCGCGGCGACATCGAGGACTTCGGTGACCACGCTATCCCAGACGGGCTGGATCTTGGGATTGGCGAGGGTCCGTTCCGCCATGATGCGGGAAGCGCGGAGGCTGTCGCGGCGGTGGACGAGGTAAACCTTGGAGGCGAAGCGGGTGAGGTAGGTGGCTTCCTCGCAGGCGGAATCACCGCCTCCAACCACGACGAGGGCCTGGTTGCGGAAGGGCGGCAGGGCACCGTCACAGGTGGCGCAGTAGGTGACCCCCTTCTTTTCGAGCTCATCCTCTCCGGGGACACCCAGGTGGCGATGGCCGGCACCGGCGGCAATGATGAGGGTCTGGGTGGTGATGGATTGCCCGTCAACGACCAGTCGGATGGGGGTCTCGTGGAGGTGGACCGATTCAACCGTGGAGAACTGCACCTTGGCTCCAAACCGTTCTGCCTGCTGCTGCATGCGGGTCATGAGTTCGTAGCCGTCGACGCCCTCGGGAAATCCCGGAAAATTTTCAACGGTGGAAGTGGTGGTCAGCAGACCGCCGGGCATGCTGCCAGTGAGCACGACGGGATTGAGATTGGCCCGGGCGGTGTAGATGGCGGCGGTAAGGCCGGCGCAGCCGGTCCCGATGATGACAACTTTTTCCATACGGAGTGGGCGACCTTAAGCCGGGTGCGGACGAGCGGCAAGGTTGGGGCGGCCGACGCTGCGGGCCCGGGTGCATCTTGAGTTTGTTGTCATGAACGTAGGCCCGCTGCCCTCAGCGGGCGTATCCGCATCGCCGCCTGAGGGCAGGCGGCCTACATCCGTGACAAACTCAAGAAGCGCCCTCAGAGCACCCGTCCGCCGTGGGCCTTGATCCAGCGTTCGGCGGCCTCGTATCCGGGGCAGATCCGGGCCACTTCGGCCCAGAATCGGGGGGAATGATTCAGGAACCGGAGGTGGGCCAGTTCGTGAAGGAGGATGTAGTCGCAGACCTCGGGTGGCAGCTGGATCAGGTGCCAGTTGATCGAGAGCACCCCGCGGGCGGAACAGGATCCCCATCGCGATCGCTGGTTCCGCACCTGGATCCCGCGCACTTCGAAGCCATGGAGACGGGCGAGTTCCTGGGTGCGCCGGGGCAATTCCACTGCCGCAAGGGCACGGAGGCAACGTTCGACGTGCGGGCGGAGATTGGTTTCCAGGCTCCGTGCCGGCGGCAGACGGAGAGGTCCAAGGGTCATCGAGGAGCCTTCTGGATCGACTTCAAGCGGGAACGATTCGCCGCGGAACAGGACCTGGGTTCCCACGGTCCATTCCTTGGGGGGCATGACCCGTTTGGCGCGGGCCTCCACCCGGGCCTTCATCCAGTCCGCCTGCCGATGCACGAAGGACCGGGCATCCTCCAGGGTTCCGCGCCGGGGAAGGGTGCAGCGGAACACCCCGTCGCGCTGGAGGGTGAGTCGGTAGAAGCGTGCGGTGGGATGACGTACAAAGATCAATTGGACCGTCTGCCCACTGACCTGGAGGGAGGTTGAATCCATGGGAGCGCGACCCTCAACCGGCGGGAGGAATGAGCGGGTGGGTGAGGAAGGTGTGCTCCGCGACCGGATGACCCCGCAGGAGATGTTGTTGCAGGATGACCTCCAGGACTTCCGGCGTGCAGTCCCGGTACCACGTGCCCTCAGGATAGACGACTGCGATCGGGCCGTGGGTGCAGACCTGCAGGCAATCGGCCTTGGTCCGCGCCACGAGGGCTTCGGGCCCGACCAATCCGAGTTCCTTCAGCCGGCGCTTGAGGAATTCCCAGGACTCAAGCCCCGCCTCGGGGACGCAGCACTTGGGCTTGCGGGGAGTGCAGCAGAGCAGGATGTGGCGCTGGACGGTGGGGACACCGTTCCGGAGGGCAACGCGCTCCGGGGACTCGGCATCGGGCGAATCGGACATGGGATGACGGTACGAACGGATTCGCGATCCGCCCAAGCGCAAAGAGGGCTTTCCGCCGTGGGATTTCGATTGCGGCGGGAGGCGGGCGGGAGGGCATGGTTAGGCCATGTCGTTGAGCACAATCCGCGACCGGGAGAAACATCCGGTGGCGCAGTTCTCGGTCTTTGTCCCGAACCGCATGGGCCGCATGCATGAGGTCGTTCGCTGGCTGGCGGCGCAGGAGGTGCATATCATGGCCCTCTCGGTACTGGACACCACCGACAGCACCATCTTCCGGATCGTGGTGGATGATCCGGATGGGGCGCGGCGCCTGTTGGAGGAGCATTCCGTGGCGTTCTCGGAGAGTCCGGTGGTGTGCGTGGAGATCGATTCGGAGCAGCGGTTGCAGGAGGTGCTGGCAGCCCTGGTGGAGGCGGAGTTGAACCTGCACTACACCTATCCCTTCCTGACCCGGCCCGGGGGCAAGTCCGCGCTGGTCATCAGCATCGAGCATCATGACGTCGCCGAGGACGCCCTGCAACGACACCAGTTCACCGTGCTGTATCAGGGGGACATCTCGAGGTGAGCGACGCGTCTCCAGATCCGCTTCCCATTCCTCCGGCCGGGGAGGTGGGCCACAAACGGCGTCCGCGTTATCCCGGTCGAAATCCCCGCGCCTTCGAGCATAAGTACAAGGAACTCCGATCCGACCAGTACCCGGATGCGGCGGCCCACATCGAGTCGCGGGGCAAGACCCTGGCCGGGAGTCACCGTCCGATCCTGGTCCGCGAGATCCTGGAAGTGTTGGATCCGAAGCCGGGCGAGCGAGGGGTGGACTGCACCCTGGGTCATGGGGGACATGCCCTGGAGTTGCTGGGACGGCTGCGGGCGGAGGGGAAGCCGGGCTGCCTGCTGGGTCTGGATGTTGATCCGCTGGAATTGCCACGGGCCGAGGCCCGCCTCCGCGCGGCGGGGCATGATGCGGAGGCGTTCGCGGCAGTGGCTTCGAATTTTGCCGGACTGCCGGCGGTACTGGCCCGGATGGAATGGGACGGCGCGGATGTGATCCTGGCCGACCTGGGAGTCAGTTCCATGCAGATCGACAATCCGGAACGCGGCTTCACCTTCAAGTTCGATGGGCCGTTGGACCTCCGGTTGAATCCGCTTCGGGGAGTCTCGGCGGCCGAATGGCTGGCGGGAATCCGGGTCAACCGCCTGGAAGCAGCGCTACGCGAGGGTGCGGACGAACCCCGGGCGACCAGCCTCGCCGCGGCGCTGGCCGTGGCGCGGGAGGCAACCCCATTCCGTCGGACCTGCCAACTCGCGGATTGGCTGCGGGCCTGGGGGGACAAGGCGGAGCCGAGAGATGAGGTCGAGCGCCGGGTGCGCCGGGTCTTCCAGGCCTTGCGCATCGCCGTCAATGACGAGTACAGCGCCCTCGACACCTGGCTGCGGGGTTTGCCCCACTGCCTCCGCCCGGGAGGCCGGGTCGCCGTGCTCACGTTCCATTCCGGGGAAGACCGTCGGGTGAAACACGCCTTCCGGCAGGGCGTTGAATCCGGGATCTACTCGGAAGCACCGGAGGAAGTCATCCGGCCCAGCGCCGAGGAACAGCGGGCGAATCCCAGGTCTTCATCGGCAAAATTGCGCTGGGCGCGGCGGCAGGACGCAGGGGTGTGACCCGGAAGGCCGGACCGGAAAGGTCCGGCGTCGACCAGGACGGGCGGGCCGCCCAGTCCCCCCGAGGGAGGCCTCCTGATTGATCCGGCTACGGGCCGGGCCTGAAAGGCATGCGGTCTGGCGGGGTGCCGGCTGGCGTAATGCCACCGGGAGGGGGGACTGGAGGACGTCCGCGGGCTCCATCGCCACCGCGATCCTTCATCCATTGGTTGCGGCGCTCTTCCATCTGACGGAAGCGCTCCTTCTGGGCGGGATCGAGGAGATTGACGATCTTCTCGTTGCACCCCTTCATGATGGCATCGGTCTGCTTGAAGTTCTCCTTGTGGAGCGTGCGCACGCGCTGGACGGCGTCCTGGACGAGGGGTTCTACCTGCTGCTTCTGGTCCGCCGAGAGCTCCAGTTCCTTGGAGTAACGCTCGATCATGTGGGCGGCCATGTCCCGCGGGCGCGGCCCCCCTGTCTTGATCACGGAATTGCGACCCCACTGGTAGCCGCCGGCGATTCCGGCAGCGGCCCCGGCGATGAAGACGGCCGCGAGATAGGTGGCGACCCGGGATGGAGTGAAGCCGTTCATTGGATCCAACCGGTGCTCATGGCGACCGAAACGCCGGGATCGGAGAAGACGTAGGGATCGTTGACCTCGGCGTCGATGTCGCGTGAAGCAGCGAAGCTGACGCCAACGGCGATCAGGGCGGTCCCGAAGGCGGTGGCCAGGCCGGTCCGCCAAGCCAGGAGGGACCCGAATTCCGGGAGGGGATTCCGTGCGGCACGCCAGGCGGCCAAAGTGCGCGTCTGGGTGGCGTAGGACATCGGGCCCACCTCCGATCGTGGAGCGCGGGCTGCGGCGCGGAGTAGTTGGTCGAGTTGTCGATCGATGTGGCTCATGGATGATTCTCCCGAAGCAACCCCTTGAGGCGTTGCTTCATTTTCTGACGGGCACGAAAGGCGCGGACCTTGACCAGCGGGCCACTCCAACCGGTGAGTTGGCGGATCTCCTCGACGCTGCGCCCTTCGAGATGCAGCAACGTGATGACCAACCGGTCGGCGGGCGAGAGGTCGGCGAGCAGTTTCTCGACGATCTCACGGGCTTCCAGGGCCTGATCCGCCGATACCTCGCCGGTATCGGCCGCCATGTTCTGGATGATCTCGGATTCGGCTTCGGAAAGATCCGCATGACGAAGCTCCGGGCGGACCCGCTCGCGATTGAGTTCGTTGAAGCAGGTGTTCACCGCGACGCGGGAGACCCAGTGAGCGAGGGGTACTTCCCCCCGGAACTGGTCGAGTCGTGTGAATACTTTGGCGAACACAGCTTGCACGAGATCTTCCTCGGCAGTCCGGCGGGGCAGGTGCGCTCGTACAATCTTCACGACGAGCGGGTACAGGTGCTCCATCAGACACCGGGCAGCGTCTTCGTCCCCACCGCGCACCCGCGCGACGCAGGCTTCAACGTCCAACTCGGCTTGGTCCATGCAGCTTTCCCCAACCAGACTTCCTGAACGCGAAGACCATTGGCAAGAGCCGGGGTTACAGGGCAGCACAATTAGTTCCGGCCAGCTCAGGGGGATCTTGAGTTGGTCAAGGAGGTGGGTCGCCGGCCGTCACGCGGCGATGCGGCACCGCCCGCTGAGGGCAGCGGGCCTTCATCGGTGACCACCGACGCAAGCGGGCCTTTCGCCCGGCGGCCGCGCCCTGGAATTCCCGTCAAACGGGACGAGAGCCGGTGGAACGTTCGGCAAGGAACCCGGTCAAAGGGACAGTTCGCCGTTGCCACAGTCCCCATCGGAGCCCTACAAACGCCGGCCAGCCGCCCCTGACGCATGTCGCCCCAGTCTCTCGAACGCCCACCGTCCTCCGAGATGAATTCCATTGAAGTCATTGGAACCAGGTGCGGCCGCAGGGTCCTCCGGGCGGTGCAGTTCCTTTTCCTGGTCCTGGGTCTCCTGGGAGGACCGGTGGCGCAGGCCAAGATCCAGTTCGATGTCTTCCCGGGATTCGATTCGGTGGCGCGGGGCGGTGCGTGGTTTCCGGTGGTCATCGAGGTGTTCAACGACGGACCTTCGTTCGATGCGGTGGTGGAGTTGGGGCAGAGCCAATTCAGCGGGGTACCCCAGCGATTTGCAGTGGAACTTCCCCAGAACACCCGCAAACGGCTGTTGCTTCCCTGTTTTGCCGGATCGCAGGGGATCCTGATGCTGGACGCCCGGTTGCTCGACAAGGACGGGAAGCTCCGGGCGGAGAACAGTCAGCGGGTCACCCAGTTGGGTTGGGAGGATTTCATCCTGGGCTCGGCTCACCAGAGCTACGCGGGCATGCCCAAGTTCCCCGACATCCAGGGCAGGAACGCCGAGTTCCAGCCCCGGGTCAGCCGACTTTCGATCGGGCAGGGGATGGAGACCTTTCCCGACAATTCGATCGTTCTCTCGTCGTTGAATGCCATCTACCTCAACTCCGCACGCGCGCTGGAATTGAAGGAGCCCCAGATCGAGGCGCTGATGACGTGGCTTTATGGGGGAGGGCACCTCATCCTGGCGGTGGAGCAACCCACCGATGTCAATGCCACCGCCTGGCTCAAGGATCTGCTGCCGGTGACGGTCGAAGGGGTGTCCACCCGCGCGGTGGGACCGGCGATCAGCCGATGGTTGCGCAATGGAACCAGCCCGGGCGATGCCGTCAGCCTGCGCTTCGCGGGTCAGAGTCCGCCTCTGCCGATTCCCAATCGAGGGGCGGGCGGGCTCGCCGATCCCTATGCGTCGCTGGAGCTGGATGCGGCGTTCGAGGCGGCATCGACCCCGGCGGTCAACTTCCGGGTGCGGGCCGGGCAGACCCTGGTGGCCGTGGATGACGTCCCCATCTTGGTTTCGGCGGCCAAGGGACGGGGCTTGCTGACGGTGGCGGCCTTCAATCCGGAACGCGATCCCCTGAAGGCGTGGAAGCATCAGTCCCTGTTCTGGGCACGACTGGCGGGTGTGCCGAAGGAATTGCTGGGAAAGAACG
>CAMCFL010000182.1 GCA_945873715.1 Akkermansia muciniphila | reverse complement strand
GGAATCCGGACCCCAGCGAAACCAGGTGCGCCGAAATCTCGTAAGTGCCCGCAAACGCCGGATTGTCCTGGGCCGAGATCGTGCGCGAATCATAGAACACCCGCGAGTAGGCCAGATCGAAGCGGTGCGGCCCCACCCGGTAACCCAACCCGGCGGTCACCACGTTCTGGGCGGCGTCGGGGATCGTGGGCGAGAAAGTCCGGTCGGACACCGGGGTCTGATAGTGCTGATAGCTCAGTCGAAGCTTCCAGCCCTCGGCAAAGGCCCAGTCACCGCCGACGCCGAAGGTGAAGGTATCCTTCCAGTCCTGCTCATACTGGGTCGGCAATCCAAGGAAGCCAGCGGTCGCCGGATCCACCCCGAACTGGAGTGACTGAAAGCGGGAGAATTGGATCCACTCGACGTTGGCCTCGACCCGGATCGTCTCCGTGACACGCACGCCATACCCCACGGCGAGGACCGTCGGAAAATTGATCTGACTGTCGAAGTCCGTACGTGAAGACCCAACCTCCGGAACATTGCTGGCATCGAAGTGCCCTTCATACTGGACGGTCATGGGCATCCGCGCGGTGAAGGCCACCCGGTGTCCCTCCCACAGATCCACTCCGAGCGCGACATTGCCGCTGACACCGACGCCGTCGCCGCGGGCCCGCAGGTCTCCGTCGGGAAGGCCAGGCGCCGCAAATCGGTTTGCCCAGGAGTAGCTCTGGCGGATCTGGAGCTCCGACCACATCACATCCAGGCCGACGCCAAGACGCACCCGGTCGCCGATCTTGAAGGCGAGGTTCGGATTGAAGTTGAAGGTCTTCAGGTCCACGAAATGTGGTGCCTGATACTTCATCACCCCGGCATTGTCCCAGTCCCACTTGACCGCCAGGCCGTAGGGAACCGTGATGCCGAGCCCGGCCGATACCCGATCGTTGAGGGGGCCGCCGACGAAAAGGGCTGGGAGGAACTTCCAGGGATCCTGCGTCTTGGCGGTGCCGGAGGGGCCGCTGAACTCAGCCTGATGATGGACGAAAGTGGGCTCGAACGAGGTCTCCCATCCGGAAAGGAGAGTCAGGTTGGCCGGGTTGTGCCAGGCGGCCGATGCGTCGTCGATGAAGGCGATTCGTCCGCCGGAGGTACCCAGACCCTGGGCACCGATGGTGGGACTGCGGAATCCTTCTCCATGCAGCGGCACGCTGAGCAAAACGGTGGCCGCGGCCATCCAGACTCCTTGCTGCCGGGCCGGTGGGTGACAGGTCATGGATTGTTTATGTGGGAAACCCCTAAACAGGGCAAGCACCCAGCGATGGGGCCGTGATTTCCGAGGTTTGGCAGGATTTGCCGCTTTGCAGACAGGGACGACAACGGCAAGCTCCGCTGGTTTCCAAGGTTCCGGATCGTTGTTCATCCGGGGCCGATGAACGGGGTTTCCTCCTGCTTCTTTCGAGGAAATCCCCACAAATCCCCCTGCCCTTGAAATGACGTCCAAGATCGACATTCCGCTTTTCACGGAGCGCGAAACCCACATCTCGTGCCGGAACAGCCAGGGCGCCGAGATCCGGGCCACTCCGGTCCGGTTGACGCGCTATTCCGTCGTCTTCGAGGTCTACAACCCATTCAGTCTCCTTCAACTCTCCGAGGTTCTCTCGGAATTCCGCATCACCATCGGCGAGCGCTGCGTCTTCGCGGGCCGGGGGGTCGTCTCCAATCTGGTCAACACCGGCATCATGCTGCTGTGCGAGACCACCCTCGACGAGTCGTGGCTTGATGTTGACCTGTTCTCGCCCATCGCCCAACCCCTGCGGTTGCAGGCCGAGTTCGATGCCTTCATGGCCGAATGGCGCAAGAACCGCGCCGTCACGCCGGACTTCAAGGTGGCCGTCTCCGACTTCCAGATGCTGCTCATGGATCTGCGGCGGTGGCTCGACCAGGTGGAACTCGGGGTCCGCTCGGAGCCACTCGGCGTCCGCTCGGAGATGGAACGGACCGTCCTTCGGGAACTCGAGGGCCGGATCCTGCCCGAGGTGGGCGAATGGATGGACCGCTTTGACTTGGTGGCCAGCGGGGTGGTGACCGAGTCGCGAGCCGCCCACCGCGCCTACGCCCGGCGGCAGTTGCATCCGCTCGTGCTCTGCTCGCCCTTTGTTTACCGGACCTTCCAGAAGCCCCTCGGATACGCGGGCGACTACGAGATGGTGAACATGATCCTGCGCGACCCGCACGAGGGAGCCACGCTCTTTGCCAAGCTGGTCAACGTGGTGTTCCTCCAGAACCCGCCGGCCCTCGCACATCGCAATCGCATCACCCATCTCCACCAACGCCTGGCCGAGGAAACCCGCCGGGCCCACGCCGAGGGCCGACGTTGCCGGATCCTCAATCTGGGCTGCGGGCCTGCCATGGAAGTCCAACAGTTCCTGGCGACGGATCCACAATCGGACCTGGCGGATCTCACCCTCCTCGACTTCAACGAGGAGACGCTGGAGTACGCCCAGGAAAACATCCTCCGCATCCGGGACCAGCACGGGCGCAAGACGGGAATCGTCTTCCAGACCAAGTCGATCAACCAACTCCTCAAGGAGGCTTCACGGCCCGACACCATCTCCCAGCGCGGCCAGTACGACCTGGTCTATTGCGCCGGCCTCTTCGACTACGTCTCCGATCGCGTCTGTCGGCGATTGACCGAACTGTTCTATGAGCTCCTGGCTCCCGGCGGACTGTTGCTGGTGACCAACGTCGACGATTCGAAACCCTTCCGGGAGTCGATGGATTTCCTCCTCGAGTGGCATCTGATCTACCGCGACCACGAGGCGATGCGCCAACTGATCCCCGCCAACGCGATCAACTGCCCAACCGAGGTCCTCGCTGACCCAACCGGGGTCAACCTGTTCCTCGAGATCCGTCGAACCTCTGCCTGAGCCATGAGCCGCGTGGCGCCAGAGATCACCGCCGCTTACGAGGAGGCCGATTGCGAGATCGCCATCCGGCGCATCCGCATCGGCTGTGTCATCGCCATCGCGATGCTGCCGCTGGGTTTCTTCATTGATCACCTGCTCTACAGCCCGCTCGTCGGGGATTTCCTCCGGTACCGCATTGTCGGCTCCGTGGCGATGGTCCCGCTGCTGGCATTTGTGCTGCACCCGGTGGGGCGTCGTTACCACCGGATTGTAGGGGTCGTGCTGGCCATGATTCCGGCGGCCTGCATGGCCTGGATCATTGCGCACACGGGTGAGGCAGCACGTTCCCCGTATTACGCCGGGCTAAACCTTGTCCTGCTCGCCGTGGGATTGGTGCTCCAATGGACCACCCTTCAGAGCGTGAGCGCCGTGGTGGGAGTCATCGTCCTCTACGTCATTGCCTGCGCGGGCCGCGTCGATGCCTCCAATCTGGGGGCCTTCATCAACAACCTCTATTTCATCGTCCTCACCGGCTTCATCGTCGTCATCGGCAACTCGATCCAGACCAGTCTCCGCCGAAGCGACTTTGCCGCCCGCTTCCAACTGGAGCAAAGCCGGAGGGAGCTGGAATCCGCCAACTCCCAACTCGGCTCGACCAACCACCAGCTCGAATCGGCCAATTCCCAGCTCGAATCCACCAACGAGAAACTCGCCCAGTCCAACCGCCGCCTGCGCGAACTGGACGAGATCAAGGGCCGCTTCTTCGCCAACATCTCCCACGAGCTCCGCACGCCGCTGACGCTCCTTCTCGCCCCCTTGGAACAGCTCCGGGCAGATCCCGCTCTGGAACCCGGCAGCCGCAACAATGATCTCCTGGAGACCATGTTCGCCAATGGCATGCGGCTCCTGAAGCTCATCAATGACCTGCTCGACCTGGTGCGCCTCGACGCCGGGGTATTGCAGCTCCAGAAACATCCGATCCATGTCGGCATCTTCCTTGGAGGCATCCTTCACTCCGTCCGTTCCCTCGCCGAAGGAAAGGGCATCCACCTCAGCCACCACATCGGCCCTGAGGTGAAGGGCGTGCTCGCCGATCCCGACAAACTGGAGAAGATCTTCTTCAACCTGTTTTTCAACGCCCTCAAGTTCACGCCCGCCGGCGGGCGGGTGGACGTGCGTGCGACGGTTGACTCCGGGCAGGTGGTCTTCCGGGTCTCCGATACCGGGGTGGGCATTCCGGATGAAAAGCTTCCCTTCGTCTTCGACCGCTTCTGGCAGGGGGACACCTCCGCCCAGCGGAAGTATCAGGGCGCCGGGATCGGGCTTGCCATCGTCAAGGAGTTGGTGGAAGCCCACACCGGCAGGATCGAGGTCGAGAGCCGACGCGGTGCCGGCACGACCATGATCGTGCGGCTGCCCGCCGCGGATCTGCCACCGGAAATGGCACCGGCACCGACTCCCCCCATCGCCCTGCCCCCACGGGCCCTGGAGACCGCCAAGGCCGGAGTTGCCGAGAAGGCATCCGATACCGAGACCTGGCTCGCCGGGTTGTACAAACGCGCCGAACTCTACGCCGGGATCCCCAATCTTCGCGACGCCGTCCGCCCGGTGCCTGCCCAGGGGCAATCGAAGAACCCACGTCTGCTGATCGCCGAAGATGAACCGGACATGCTCGGGTTCCTCCGGCTTTCGCTGCGCGATGACTATGAACTGGTCGAAGCCGTGGATGGCGATCAGGCCGTCACCATGGCCACCCAGTATCTGCCGGACATCATCCTGTGCGACATGATGATGCCGGAAAAGGATGGGCTCGAGGTGTGTCGGGAGATCCGGCGTCAACGACCCACCCGGGCCATTCCCTTCCTCATGCTCACCGCCCGGGCGGATGACGAAACCAAGCTGACCGCACTCAACGCCGGGGCTTCGGACTATCTCAGCAAGCCGTTCAGCACCGCCGAACTGCGACTCCGCATCAAGAACCTGGTCGATGCCCACCGCCTGCAGAAGGCTCTCGCCTGGCAGAATCAGAAACTCGAAGCCACCCTCGATCAGTTGCAGGAGACCGAAACCCAGTTGGTCCAGGCGGAAAAACTCGCGTCGCTCGGACGTCTCTCGGCGGGGATCATCCACGAGATCAACAACCCGCTCAACTTCGCCAAGACCGGCCTCCACATGCTGTCCGGCCACGGCAGCGCCCTGCCCACTCCCGTCCGCGAGGAATTCCAGGAGACGATCAAGGACATCGGCGACGGCCTGGACCGGGTCGTCACCATCGTCTCCGACCTGCGGACCTTCACCCATCCCGGATCGGCGGAGGACGATGTCATGCTTGCCCCCGCACTGGCCACGGCCGCCCGGTTCCTCACTGCCGAACTCCGGGAGGACATCCGGTTCGAACTCGACGTTGAGGAAGGCGTGACCGTCCGTGCCAACCGCAACCGGTTGATCCAGGTCTTCGTCAACCTGCTCCAGAACGCCGTCGATGCCGTGCGGAACAAGCAGTACCCGCCCGATGAACACCGCGAGATCCGGGTGTGGACCACCGCCACCCCCAGCTTCCAACGGCTGCACCTCCGCGACAACGGATCCGGGATTCCCGCCGAGGTCGTCAGTCGGATTTTCGATCCTTTCTTCACCACCAAGGACGTTGGCCGGGGAACCGGCCTAGGACTCAGCATCTGCCATCGAATCATCGCCGACTGCGGCGGCCGCATCACCGTGCGGAGCGAACCGGACCGCTTCAGCGAGTTTACGCTGGAGTTCCCCCGGTCTGCCCCGGACGCTGAATCTTCCGTACGCCAACAGGCTCCCACCCCCCATGGATAACATTTACGATTACAAGCGTTACGCGATCCTCTACGTCGACGACGAGGAGATGTCCCTGAAGTACTTTTCCAGGGCTTTCTCGCCGACCTTCCGGATCTTTACCGCCAGCAACGCCGAGGAGGGCTTCAAGATCCTGGCGGATCACCAGGACGAAATCGGCGTGATCATGTCGGACCAGCGCATGCCAGGGGAGAAGGGCGTCCAGTTCCTCGAACGCGCCCGCCGCCTCCGCCCCCGCATCATCCGCATCCTGGCCACGGCCTACAGCGACCTCGATGCCGCCATCGATGCCGTCAACACCGGTGCCATCTACAAGTACGTCACCAAGCCCTGGGACATCCCCCAACTGGAGACCACGATCAAGCGCAGCCTCGAATTCTTCATCGTCCAGACCGAGCGCGACTATCTCCTGCGCGAGAAGCTCTCGGTCCTGCACAAGATGGTCATCACCGACCGCGTCCTCAGCCTCGGCGTGCTGGCGGCGGGCATCGGACATCACATCCGGGATTCGCTCTCGGCCGTCCGGGCCTTCCTCGAGCTCACCCCCGAGATGCTCCACCGCGAGAACCTCGATCTCACGGAACTCCGCAACCCCACCTTCTGGCAGGACTTCCATCGGAACGTCCAGAGCCGCGTCAAACAGGTCCTCGAGATCCTCGACAACATCGCCGTGCCCGGCGGTTCCTCCTTCGACACCCCGATCCATCTCCGCGAATCGCTCGAAGCCGCGATCGCCGAGCTTCAGCCGGAACTGGACCGACGCCGGATCTCAGTCGTGAACCGGATCCCGGATTCCCTCCCGGCCATCCACGTGGATGCCCCCAAGTTCCGCAAGCTCTTCCCCCTGATCCTCCGGGATGAGCTCGTCCACCTGCCGGAG
>CAMCFL010000181.1 GCA_945873715.1 Akkermansia muciniphila | reverse complement strand
TTGGCGAGTGCGGCCTATATGGGTTTCAGCCATGGCAGCAATGATGCACAGAAGACCATGGGGATCATCGCCCTCGCCCTCGTCGGTGCCGATCAGGCAGGAACCTTGGTCAACCTGCCGTCGTGGCTCGAGTTCCTCCATCATCCCATGGTAAAGGATGCCTCGGGAAAAGAGGGGATCGCCATCTGGATCAAGCTGACCTGTGCCGTCACCATGGCTGCTGGGACCGCCGCCGGCGGATGGAAGATCATCAAGACCATGGGACACAAGATGGTGAAGCTCCAACCGGTGCACGGGTTCGCCGCCGAGGCGACCGCGGCCTCGGTGCTGATGACCGCCGCCCACTTCGGCATGCCGGTGTCGACCACCCATGCCATCACCACCAGCATCATGGGCGTTGGCTGCGCCAAACGGTTCTCAGCGCTGAACCTGAGCGTGGTGGAACGGATCCTGTGGGCCTGGTTCCTCACCCTTCCGGTGACGGCCCTCATCGCCTATGCATTGATGCGCAGCGTTCTCGCCTTCCGCTGATCAAGGCCTGGGAGCGCGGTCGTCCCCGGCCGCTTGGGTGGGCAGGGAGGAGAGGGGCGGACGGGGACGCCCGCGCCCCCAGGGATCGGCCAGGGAAGTTCCGGCTTCCGGCCAAGGCTGGCAGTTGGCACGTTGGCCTGGCGAATGAAGATCACCAAAGCCCTGATCACTGCGGCGGCCAAGAATCAGAGGACGCTGCCATTGCAGACCTTGGTGGATCGGGACGGCATCCCGCGGACGGCGCTGGCCATCATCATTGAGGAGGCGTTGGCTGCGGGGGTGGACCGGATCGGCGTGGTGGTTTCGCCGGGGGATCAGGCAGCGTATGCGGCGGCGGCGGGCGGGCACGCCTCGCGCCTCGATTTCGTGGAGCAGAAGGAAGCGCGTGGGTTCGGTCATGCCGTGTGGTGCGGGCGTGAGTTCACCGCCGGTGAGTCGTTCCTGCTGTTGGTGGGCGACCATGTGTACGTGAGCACGGTCGCGGCGGGTTGTGCCCGGCAGTTGGTGGAGGTGGCCTCGCGGGAGGCCTGCGCGGTTTCCGCGGTCCAGGCGACCCACGAGAGCAAACTTCCCTATTTCGGCGCGGTGGGAGGGAAGCGCGTGGCCGGCCAGAGCCACCTCTACGAGGTGTCCGAAGTCCTCGAAAAACCCACTCCCACCGAGGCGGAACAGCGCTTGATCGTTCCCGGCCTGCGTTCCGGTCGTTACCTCTGCTATTTCGGAATGCACGTCCTGACCCCGACGGTCATGGAACTCCTCGAAACCCGGCTCGGTTCGACCCCGGCCGGGACAGGGATCCACCTGTCGACGGCCTTGGCGGAATTGTCCCGTCGGGAACGGTACCTGGCCTTCGAAGCAGAGGGCGCGCGCTACGACATCGGTTCGAAGTACGGACTCCTGACGGCCCAGTTGGCGTTGGCCCTGTCCGGGCGCGATCGGGAAGAGGTGTTGGGCGGGTTGGTGGAACTGCTGGCTCAGCGGGCGCGCTGACGGTTGACGCGGGGACTCCGCTTCGGGGAGTTTGCCGGGGAAGTGGAAAACCGTTCGCTGATCGAGCTGATCACCTCGCCGCACCCCGAGGTGCGAAACCTTCCCCTGGAGTCAGTGACGGCGGGCGCCTCGACTACCCGCCTTCTGGAGTTGACGGTGGAGTTGGACGCGTTCCGGCGCCAGTCCGACAACCTGTACCAACGGGTTCGGGCGCTGTTCTTCCTGCATGCCCTTCATCGTTTCCATCTGCCGGCCCGGTTGGCGATGGAAGGGAGCGGAGCCAAGGGGTTGGTCCCGTTCCGCGGATTCGAACACCTCCTGCATCGTCGTTTCGAGGAAGCGGTCGACACGTTCCTGTTCCAGCAGACGGCGGAGGGGCCCAGCGATGGGATCTCTTCGGCCCTCGCCTCTGCCTATCATCGACTGGCCTTCCAGACGTTGGCGGATCAGGTGCGTCGCAGTGTCCGTTCCGTCCGCGGCAACCAGTGGATGTTCCGCATGGGACATCCGATGGACCAGCCGCTGCGGGTCCGCCCGGAACTGAAGGAGCGGGCTGCGGATGGTTCGTATCCCATCCTGCGCGAGCAGACGCCGGTTCGGATGGACCTCACCCATTCCGCGTGGTCCGACATCTTCTTCCTCGGGATGGATTATCCCGAGGGTGCCAAGGTATTGAACATTTCGGTGGACCTGGGAGTGCATGGCCGCGACGCGGCCCCGCGTCCGCCGGTGAGCGCCTGGCTGCGGGTGCTGGATGAGCCGGTATTGCGGTTGACCTCGGTGGACCTGGGGGCCACGGCCGATCTGGTGTCGTTGTCGGACGTCTTCGATTTCGCGAAGGATTACCTCGGGTTGCTGAAGGCGGCGGTGATTGCTTCGGGGGTGGTTCCTCCGGGGATCGAGGGATCCGGCCATTCACTCCAGGACCTGCTGGCGCGGTTGGTGGGGACCGGGCGCGGACTCGAGATCGTCTCGTGCGTGAACGACATCCCCAAGGGCTCGCGCCTGGCGGTGAGTACCAACCTGCTTGGGTCATTGATCAGCGTCTGCATGCGCGCGACCGGTCAGGCCGCGTCGCTGACGGGACCGTTGGCGGAGCCGGAACGACGGTTGGTCCTGGCCAGGGCGCTTCTCGGCGAGTGGTTGGGTGGGTCGGGGGGTGGCTGGCAGGATTCCGGTGGCGTCTGGCCCGGCATCAAGCTGATCACCGGCCACGTCGCGGGCGAGGACGACCCGGAGTGGGGCATCTCACGGGGCCGCCTGATGCCGAGCCATCACGTGTACAGTCGGGAAGAGATTCCCGAGTCGGCGCGTCGTGCCTTGCAGGATTCGTTGGTGGTGGTGCACGGCGGCATGGCGCAGAACGTCGGTCCGATCCTGGAAATGGTGACCGAGAAATACCTGCTGCGTTCGGCGGCGGAATGGAGCGGTCGCCAGGATGCCCTGAGTGTCCTGGATGAAGTCGTCTCCGCCCTGCGGAAGGGGGACATCCGTGCACTGGGGGCCGCCACCACCCGCAACTTCCGGGGCCCGATCCAGGCGATCATCCCCTGGGCCTCCACCCATTTCACCGAGCAGTTGATCGCCCGCGCGTCCGAGGCGTTCGGTTCTGATTTCTGGGGCTTCTGGATGCTGGGCGGCATGTCGGGCGGCGGCATGGGATTCATCTTTGCGCCGGAACGGAAACAGGAAGCCCAGGCCCGCATGCGCGAGATCATGCTCCAGACCAAGCGGGAGCTTCAGACCGCCTTGCCCTTCGCCATGGATCCGGTGGTCTTCGACTACGCCATCAACGAGCAGGGCACGGTCGCCGACCTGTTGACCGGCAACGACGCGCTGATGCCGTCGAACTACTACGCGCTGACCGTTCCCGGTCTGCTGCGGCTCGATCGACATGGCCTGCCCGTTCAACGCCGGGTGGAGCTCGACAAGTTCGGCGCCGCAGCCCGTACCAATCCGGACCTGCGCGGCATGGTCCAGACGCTGTTCGATGTGCTCTTGCCCAAGGGGCGTACGGATCGCGCCGATGCCCTCTCGCTCGTCGATTTGCTGGCGAGCAACGGCTTCGACCGATCCCAGCACGAACAGATCCGCTCCGATCTGAAGGACGGCCGGATCGGGCTGGCCCAGAATCGACTGCGGGCCG
Source organism: Akkermansia muciniphila (assembly GCA_945873715.1). Taxonomy (GTDB): domain Bacteria; phylum Verrucomicrobiota; class Verrucomicrobiia; order Limisphaerales; family UBA9464; genus UBA6176. Next base: position 2,923 of record CAMCFL010000181.1, on the reverse strand, counting down.
ACACCGGGATCGAGGATGTCCAGTCGGGCGATGTCGCGCTGGCGTCCGCGTTGGCGCAGGTCCCGGCTCTCCGTCGGTTGGGTGAGGCTGCCCTCGCGGCGGGAGAAGTGGCCGTGGTGACCCTGGCTGCCGGGGCGGGCTCCCGATGGACCCAGGGTGCCGGGGTCTGCAAGGCACTCCATCCCTTCGCGAAACTGGGCGGCAAACACCGGACGTTCATCGAGGCGCATCTGGCCAAGTCGCGGAAGGTGGGAAAGACGTTTGGAGCGGTGCCGCCGCACGTGTTCACCACCAGTTATTTTACCCACGGACCGACCGCGGAATTCCTGGAACGGGTGAACCGCTATCGCTACCCGGGACTTCTCGAGCTCTCCGAGGGCCGCAGCGTGGGACAGCGCCTCATCCCGATGGTCCGTGACCTGCGCTTCCAATGGGAGGAGATGCCCCAGCAGAGGCTGGACGTGCAGCAACAGAAGGTGCGGGATTCGCTCCGGGCGGCCCTGATGAACTGGGCCCAGTCGGTGGGGGAAGCCGGTGATTACACCGACAACCTCCCGCTCCAGTGCCTGCATCCGGTCGGGCACTTCTATGAGATCCCCAATCTCCTGCGGAACGGGACCCTGGCGCGCCTGCTGCGGGAACGTCCGAACCTGAAGACGCTCCTGCTCCACAACATCGACACCCTCGGTGCCGATCTGGATCCGGTTCTGCTGGGAGCGCACCTGCAAAGTGGTGCCTGCCTGACCTTCGAGGTGATCACCCGACGCCTGGAGGATCGCGGTGGCGGACTCGCCCGCGTCAACGGTCGTCCCCGATTGGTCGAAGGCCTGGCCATGCCGCGCGAGGAGGACGAGTTCCGACTCAGCTATTACAACAGCATGACCACCTGGATCGACATCGACGCCCTGCTGGCGGCGTTCGGCCTCACGCGGGAGGATGTCCTGGGAGGGGACGATGCCCGGATCACCGCGGCCATCCGGACGGTGGCCCTGCGGTTGCCCACCTATATCACGCTCAAGGAAGTGAAGAAGCGGTGGGGACACGGCCAGGAGGACATCTTCCCCGTGGCCCAGTTCGAGAAGCTGTGGAGCGATCTCACGGCGTTGCCGGAGATCGACTCGCGTTTCATCGTGGTCCCGCGTCTGCGGGGTCAACAGCTCAAGGACCAGGCCCAACTCGATGGCTGGCTCCGCGACGGATCCGCCGCGTATCTCGAATCCATCTCCGAGTGGGAGTAGGGCAGATCACCGGTCGAACCCGTGTCCCCGGGTCAGGGTTCGGATGCGGAGGAGGTACATGTCGGCGGTGATGTAGAGGGTGGAGCCGTCGTCGCCCCAGCAGCAGTTGCCGGTGGCTTCACCCGTCTTGAGGATGCCCATGAGATGGCCGTCGGGGGCGATGACCAGGACTCCACCGGGGCCGGTCGCCCAGAGGTTGCCGCGGACATCGACCTTGAGTCCGTCGGGCATTCCCTTGAGACCCTTGGCCGCCAGCGGTGCGGCGTCGAAGAAGACCTTGCCTTCGCCCGTGGTGCCATCGGGTTTCACCGGGAACGCCATGACCACGGGCTTGGCGGAATCCGACTGGTTGACGTAGAGGGTCTTTTCGTCGGGAGACAGCGCGATGCCGTTGGGGAAGGTCATGCTGCGATTGAGCAGGACGACCTCGCCGTTGGCGCGACGCAGGTAAACTCCGTTGAAGAGGAGTTCCTTCAGGGGGCTTTCATTCAGGCCGTGGAGGCCGTAGGGCGGATCGGTGAAGTACAGGTTGCCGCGACGATCGAACACGAGGTCGTTGGGCGAGTTGAAGCGGCGGAGCTGATAGGTCTCGGCCAGCGGCGTGAACCGACCGGGCCCGTCGTAGCGCGAGATCCGGCGGTCACCGTGCTGGCAGAGGACCAGTCGACCGGAGCGATCGGTGGTGAGCCCGTTGGAACCCTGCTCGCGGAAGTTGAGGGAGGTGCCGGTATAGCCGCTCGGCTTGAGGAACGTCTTGAGCCCACCCTTCTCGGACCATTCGTAGATGACGTTCTCCGGGACATCCGAGAAGACGACCTTGCGCTCACGTGCCAGCCAGGTCGGGCCTTCGGACCAGTTGAAGCCCTCGGCGAGCTTCTCCATCTCGGTGCCGGGTTGGATCAGTTCATCCATCGCGCCGTCGTGGCGTTCAACGAATCCATGGATCTGATGGGTCCGGGTAGCAACCGCGGCAGGTCGGGCCGAATCGCGGATTTCCCGGCCCAGGGTGTCCGCACCGAGGGACGCGGAGGCAGTGGACAGAAGGGCGGCGGCGGCCAGGCCAGCCAGACGGAGGGATGACATGCGGTTCATGATTTCGACAGGACTCAGGTGGATGAGGGGAACTTGGTCAAACCCACCCGGGATGTCAGCACCGGAGTGTATCATGAAGTTATGCAAACGGCAGAGCCTGCCGCCCGCCGGCCCTCAGCCGACGATGCAGGCCCACCGTCTCTTCCATGGAAGGCATCCGCCGGGGAATGCGCCGATGGCGAGGTCCGGTTCTGACGGGAGTCGTTCCCGGATCACCGGATTCGATCCGCCGGGAAAGGCGTGTCCTGACCCTTCCTGGGCGCGGTGCGCGGAGCAGGTGGGCCTCGGTTCGCCGGATGAACGCGGCGCGATCCCGCGGTTACGCTTCGGCGACCGGATGCGGTGCTGTGAAATGGGAGTCAGACATGATGGGGATGGCTGGGGTGGTTGGCAGTGCTTGCTCGGCGAAAAGCACAGCGGCCGCCGTTTCCGCGGTCAAGGGGAGGAAGCTGGCACCGCCTTCCCAGCCAGTGACGACCACAACGAAAAGGGGTCCCCGCTCATTCCCACGACGGCATCTTTTCGCTGAACCGGGCGTGGAGCAGCGCCGCTTCGGTGCGGGTGTGGACGTTGAGCTTCGTGAAGATGCCTTC
>CAMCFL010000180.1 GCA_945873715.1 Akkermansia muciniphila | reverse complement strand
TGTCCCGGACCACCAGCGGCACTCCGAGCCAGATCAGGGCAGGAGCACCGGACTGCAGGTACTCGCCGGCGTTCTTGAGACGTGTGATTTCCTCCAGGGTGGCCAGGCAGGCACGTCCACTCCGCAGGACATACTCCGTGATCCCGCGGTGTCCCAGGCGGGGGGGCGGCGGCGGGTCCAGTTCGTCGATGTGATAAGGGAAATGCAGGCAGCCTGTGTCGCGATCAAGCAGCGCGATGTAGAAATTCCGGGCCGGCATCAGGGTGCAGATGATCTCATGGATCCGACGGTAGAGCGCAGGCAGATCCCGCGTCTGATGCATGGCTTCGGAGATCTGGTACAGTGCCTGCTGAATGCCCTGCGCGCGGGCGCGCTCGACCACTTCCTGCTGGAGTCGGGCATTGGTGGCCCGGAGTTCGGACGTGCGTTCGTGCACGCGCTTTTCCAGGTCGCTGTTAAGCGTCTTGAGTTCTTCCTGAGCCCGGATGCGGACCAGTTTGTTCGCGAGGAGAGCCGCCAGTGCCGTGAGGATCTCCAGGTGATGCTCATCAAAGAAGCCCGGCTCCGGGTGTTCCAGGTCGATGACCCCGATGGCGTGCTCGCCCAGCAGGATGGGAACGGCCAACTCGGATCGGCGCTCGGCATCGTCGATGATGTAGCGGGAGTCCATCCGGGTGTCCTGGACGATCTCCGGCTTCCCGGACAGGGCGACGGAACCGACGATCCCCCGGCCCAGCGGGATCTCGAGGGGATTGAGGATCACCCGCCCGATAGGGGCCTTGGGGCCCCAGGCTGCCTCTTGCCTCAGTCTTCCCCGTCCTTCCTCCAGCAGATAGATCACGCAATCAGGCAGTCCCAGCCGGCCTACACAATTCCTGGCCAGGTCCCAGAGGACGTCCTCCTTGGATTCCAGTTCCACCATCGAACTGGCGAGGGAGCTGATGATTCGCGCCGCCTGCTCGGAGCGCCGGGTCCGGGTCTCCGCCTCCCGGCGGTCCGTGACGTCGTGCAGGTGAAGGACCCGATGAGCGCCGGTGGATCGTGAGCTCAGCTTGGTGACCGTTCCTTCCAGTTCGCGGACGCGGCCCTTGACGTCGGTGAACCGGAGCACCGGCAGCGGGATGGGGTCGCTGTTGGCGGCCGCCGTGCGGGCGAGGGTGATGCGCAATGCCTCGGATTCAGCCGGATCCAGCCATGCCAGGAGCGAGTCCGGGAGCGCTTCGCCCGTTTCCCAGCCGATCCACCGCTGGAAGACGGCGTTCATGTAACGGATGCCACCGTCCTCCGTCAGGATCACAATTCCATGCCCGGCCTGCTCGACCAAGGCCCGGAAGTGCGGGACTTTGCCGGCCACCGAGCCGGCCTCCCGCAATTGGATAGATGTATCGGTCGTGGTCTCCATTGCCCCCTTCCTCTGGCCCTCCCTGACGAAGCCACGACGCTCCGGGCATCCGGGGTGGGGGGCAATACTCCAGCGGAGGTATCGTCTGGGGCCTAGCCGAGGGCAGGGCTCGACAGGAACTGGGTCAAAGGACTGGTGGGCGAAGCCGTCTCCTGACCCGCGGAGAGCCCGGTCTCGTACGCGATGCGACCGGCTTCGACCGCCATCCGGAAGGCTGTGGCCATCCGGCAGGGATCGGAAGCCACCGCGATGGCCGTGTTGACGAGGACGGCGTCTGCCCCGAGTTCAAGTGCCTCGGCGGCGTGGCTGGGGGCACCGATTCCAGCATCCACCACGACGGGCACGATCGCCTGCTCAATGATGATCCGGATCTGGTCGCGGGTCTGGAGTCCGCGATGGGATCCAATGGGCGATCCCAAGGGCATGACGGTGGCCGTGCCGGCTTCCTGGAGTCGTTTGGCGAGGACGGGATCGGCATTGATGTAGGGCAGTACGACGAAGCCTTCCTTTACGAGACGTTCCGCCGCGAGCAGGGTCTCGATCGGGTCGGGAAGCAGGTACCGGGGATCCGGATGGATCTCGAGCTTGATCCACTTGGGCAGGCCCGCTGCCGCGGCGAGGCGGGCGAGGCGGATCGCTTCGTCGGCATTCATCGCTCCGCTGGTATTGGGCAGGAGGAGGTAGCGGGCGGGATCGATGAAATCGAGGATGTTGGCGAAGGGGTCGCGCTGTCCGGTGAGATCCGCGCGGCGGAGCGCCACGGTCACCAACTCAGTGCCACTGGTGGCGAGGGCGTCCCGCATCGATTCGGGAGAGGGGAACTTTCCCGTCCCGAGGAACAAGCGGGAGGAGAAGGTACGACCGGCGATGACGAGCGGCTTCGGCGACATGCGGGGGGCGACGATGGACGTGGGTGTTTGGGATGTCGAGGCGGTGAAATGAGGAGCATGGGCGGGGGCAAATTTCACTTCGCCGAAGATTCTTGTTGGCTAAAGGGGGGTGCAGGGGGCATGATTACCCTCGTCAGTTAGATTGTCGGTCGCTTCCAAGGCCTGGTGGATCTTCAGTTGAACAGTGGTTCAGTGATGATTTGAAACCCGACGAGCGGGAACAGTTTGGAGTAAGCAGACTCGGTCTAGGGACAAATCACACAGAATGAGTACTAAACTGTTCGTTGGGAACCTGTCGTTCAATACGACGGAGAACAGCCTCCAGGACGCGTTTGCCGCCCACGGCACGGTCATGGAAGCGGTTCTTATGTTCGACCGCGCGACCGGTCGCTCCCGCGGATTCGGCTTCGTTACGATGTCGACTCCCGAGGAGGCCCAGCGTGCAATCGACGCCATGAATGGCGCCGATCTGGATGGCCGTAACCTGACCGTCAACATCGCCCGTCCTCGTGAAGAGGGTGGCGGCGGCGGCGGTGGCGGCTTTGGTGGACCTCGCCGTGATCGTGGCGGGTTCGGTGGCGGCGGCGGCGGCGGAAGCCGTGGCGGCGGCGGCGGTGGTGGCAGCCGTGGTGGTGGCGGCGGCGGCTACGGCGGCGGTGGCGGCGGTGGCGGCCGTGGCCGTTACTAAGCGCTGACTTTACACGGGGGCGGGCTTGACGGCCCGCCTCCTTTTTGTTTTCTGGGGGTCCCTTTCACCCGGCCGGAGGAAGGAGCTTCCGTTGTCCCCGTTTTGATTTTCCCGGCCATTATTGATTGTCAGATGAAGGAACAGGAACACGTCGAGATTGAAGGTCGGATTGTCACCGTCCTGGCAGGTACCATGTTTCGGGTTGAACTGGACAACAAGCATCTGGTCTTGGCCACGATTTCGGGAAAAATGCGCAAGCGGTTCGTGCGATTGACCGCCGGGGACCGGGTGAAGATGGAGATGTCCCCGTACGACCTGGGCAAGGCCCGGATCGTCTGGCGGATTGGTTGAGCGTCCGGTGGGTCGGCCGAGTCCCGCCTTGGGTTCAAGGTTGAGCACCTCTGGCAAGCACCGCGGAAAAAAGCACGCTGGGAGTCTCTCTGCGTGCCTTCGTCATTCGCCAGTGCGAGATTGGCCTCAACGATATGGCCGATCCGAGATACGCGAAGCTGGCAAAGTTGTTGGTGGAGTACTCCTGTTCGATCCAGAAGGGCGAGGTCCTTCTGTTCGACATGATTGATGTGCCTGACGAGATGTCCGTGGCCTTGATCCGGGCCACTCGGGCGGTCGGAGGGGTTCCATTGGTGGAGATTCGCCACACCCGGGTCAGCCGGGAGATCCAAAGGGGAACGGACGAGGTTCATGCCAAGCTGGTGCGGGACCTCGAGATGCAGCGGATGAAGCGGGTGCATGCCTACGTGGCCATCCGCGGCGCGCTCAACGCCAGCGAGACCAGTGATGTCCCGGCGGTGGCGCAGAAGCTCTACGCCAAGACCTTCCGCCCGGTCCTAGATCATCGGATCAACAAGACCAAGTGGTGTGTGTTGCGTTGGCCAACGCCGAGCATGGCCCAATCGGCCAACATGAGCACGGAGGCGTTTGAAGACTTCTACTTTGACGTCTGCACCATGGATTATCAGCGCATGGCGAAGGCCGTGCTCCCGCTGAAGAAGCGGATGGAGGAAGCGGACCGCGTCCGCATACTGGCACCGGGAACGGACCTGAGTTTCAGCATCCGGGGGATCGGGGCGAAGCCGTGTGAAGGTCTGCGGAACATCCCGGATGGCGAGTGTTTCTCCTGTCCGACCCTGAAGTCCTCCAATGGGGTGATCCGTTTCAATACACCGACCCTGTATGCGGGAACCAAGTTCGAGGGCATCCAGTTGGAGATGAAGGACGGGAAGATCGCCAAGGCGACCTGTTCCGGCGGGGGTGAGAAGCGGTTGAACGAGATTCTGGATACCGACCCCGGAGCGCGCTTCATCGGCGAGTTCAGCCTTGGCTTCAACCCCTACATCCTGAATCCGATGTGCGACATCCTGTTCGATGAGAAGATCGCGGGATCCCTGCACTACACGCCGGGTCAGGCCTACGACGATCCGGGCAACGGCAACAAGTCCGCGGTGCACTGGGACATGGTGTTGATCCAACGGGCCGAGTGGGGTGGAGGCGAGGTCTGGTTTGATGACACCCTGATCCGGAAGGACGGCGTGTTTGTGCCCAAGGATCTGAAGGGGTTGAACCCTGATCGCCTCCGCTGAGGAGGTCGCATCCGTCAGACGAAAGGCCCGGGCCCCCGTAGGCGTCGACGTGAGGAGACCCTGACTTCCAACTGGACGCGGCCCGGTCGGGTGAACGTTCTGCCAGAGAAGAATGAGCCCCGTTCCCTCGTCTCCTACGGGTGGTCGGGACTCAGATCTTGAGGAGTTCTTCGGCGATCTGCACCGCATTGAGCGCGGCCCCCTTGAGGAGTTGGTCGCCGCTGACCCAGAAGCAGAGGGCGTTGTCCAAGGCGCAGTCGATGCGGATCCGACCCACTTCGCAGTGGTCCTTTTCCGAAGTGAACAGCGGCATCGGATATTTCCGGTTGGCGGGGTCGTCGACGATATCGAGGCCGGGAGCCTTGGCGAGGACGGCCAGGGCGGCAGCGACGGAGACGGGACGCTCGAACTCGGCGCTGACGGCGACCGAATGGGAACGGAAGACAGGGACGCGGACACAGGTCACCGAAGCCTTGAACCCGGGAAGGTGCATGATCTTGCGGCCTTCGAACTGCATCTTCATTTCCTCCTTGGTGTAACCGTCCGGGAGGAAGGAATCGACCTGGGGAAGGACGTTGAAAGCGATCTGATACGGGTAGACCTCCCGGGTGATCGTCTGGCCAGCGACGGTCTGTTTCACCTGGTTTTCCAACTCCTCGATGGCCTTGGCGCCGGTGCCGGAAACGGCCTGATAGCTGGAGGCGATGATCCGCTTCACTCCGAAGGCCTGGTGGAGCGGGTACAGGGCCATCAGCGTGATGGCGGTCGTACAATTCGGGTTGGCGAGGATCCCGTGGTGCAGTCGTACGTCGGCGGCGTTGATCTCGGGCACGACCAACGGAACGGTGTCGTCCTGACGGAAGGCGGAGGAATTGTCGACGACCACGCAACCGGCAGCGGCGGCGATGGGAGCGAACTCACGGGAGATGGCTCCACCGGCGCTGAACAGGGCGATGTCGATGCCCTTGAAGCTGTCTTTGGTGAGTTCCGTCACGGTGACCTCCCGGCCAGCGAAGGTCAGTTTCTTGCCGACCGAACGGGCAGAGGCAAGCAGGGTGAGTTGGCCAACGGGGAAGCGGCGCCGTTCGAGAACCTTGAGCATCTCGATACCAACGGCGCCAGTTGCCCCGACCACGGCGACGTGCGGAGTCTTGTTCATCAGAAGCGCGGGAGGGTAAAGCGGAGCCGGAGAGTGTCGATTGAAATGTCTGAGTGATCGCGTCGTCGCCGAGCCGGGGTGGATTTTCGGCTGGTAGGCGGCTGGTCTGAGGTGAGACTGGCGAACGATTCCCCATGAAGAGGCACTGGATTGGATGGTTGTTTGGACTGGGCGCGGCGGTCCCCGCTTGGGCCGCGCTTCCCGTGGTTGTCGTCCCTGAACTTCAGCCGTTCCAGGCGCAGGTGCGTCGGTTGGTGGACGGACTGACTGTCGTGGGATCGCCGCTGACGGTCGGGGAGCGGAACACGATCGACGCGGCGCTGGCGGAGGCGGATCCCACCCTGGCGTCAGCCAAGGTGCAGGCCGTGTTCGACGCCCGCACCCTGATCGGGGTGCACATCAACCCGGAGATGCGGGTCAAGGTTCAGTCGGGTGACGCCCGGCCGCTGTTGTCGGAGGGCGGGTGGACGGCGTTTCTGGTAAAGGTCCACAACGAAGCTGGCACGACGGCAACGCTCCGCGTGAAGAGTCCGCAGGCCGAACGGTTGCACGAGGCCCCGGCGTCGGCGGTCGAGGATCGATGGCTGGCGACGGAGTTCTTTGCCGGGGCACCGATGAAGGCGGAGTTGGGCGGGTTGCCCCTCGAATATCGAATCCTGCAGTTGTACTCGCGGGATGCAGGACGTCGGGAGGCCAAGCTGGCTTTCGATGTCGGGCAGGGGACGCAGGATCTCGGGTTTCGGGGCGAGGCGGACATCCTCTTCGAGAGTCGGGCGGCCCAGTCGGTGAAGCTGCGGATCGTGGATGAGGACGGTGCGCCGACGACCGTATCCATGATCATCCGGGATCAGCAGGGGCACGTCTTCCCG
>CAMCFL010000179.1 GCA_945873715.1 Akkermansia muciniphila | reverse complement strand
ACCGCATCAGGAGCCTCTGGGGCACGCCGGCGACCAGCATCATGACGATGGCCATGGGCAGGAACACGAGGGCCGAGCCGAGATCGGGTTGCTTGACGACCAGTGCGAAGGGAAGGAAAGCCATTCCCAGCGCCTTGACGAACAGGGCGGGGGACGCCAGTTCGCCGACCGGTCGGGAGAGGAAATTGGCGAGGGCGAACAGAAAGGCCAGCTTGGCGAATTCCGAGGGCTGGAACTGGATCGGTCCGAGATCGATCCACCGTTTTGCCCCGAGACGTTCGACCCCGACGACGTACACGGCGACCAGCAGCAGGATGGAAAACCAGTAGGCCAGGAGCGCCCAGCGGGTCAGTCGGGCGTAATCGATGAGGCACAGGCAGCCCACCAGAAAGAGCCCGAGGACGTAGGCGAGGCTCTGTCGGACCGAGGTGAAGTCGAACCAGGCGGCGTTGCGGGCCAGTTCGTTGGCGCCGGTGGCGGAAAAGATGAACGCCGCGCCGACCAGCATCAGCCCGAGCACCCCGAGCCAAAGCGGCCGGTCGAGCAGGCGCTCGCGCTGGACGGTGGATTGGAGGCTGGCGGGGAACATGGTCAGTTCTGCCCGAGGTTGTTCATGCCGCGTTCCCGATCGCGAAGGTATTCGTAGATCCGCCGTGCCACGGGGGCGCAGGTGCCGCCGCCGGACCCGCCGCTTTCAACCATCACCACCACGGCGTAGCGGGGGGATTCGTAGGGGCCGAAGCTGGCGAACCAGGTGATCCGGTCGATCAGGCGGCTGCCCGCCTTGACCTCGGCGGTGCCGGTCTTGCCGCAGACGGCGAAGTCCTTCACGCGGGCATTCTTGCCGGTGCCCTCGTCGAGTCCGACGTCATCGCGCATGGCGGCGTGGAGGATGTCGATGTGTTCGCGTTTGATGTCGAGTTGGGTGCGGATCTGTCCGGCGCGGACCCGTTCGATGGGGGCATCGGAGAGGCGATCACCGGGCTCGAAGCGGTCGATCAGCCGGGGCCAGTAGACGGTGCCGCCGTTGGCGACGGCGGCGATGACGAGGGCGAGTTGCACCGGGGTGACGGTGAGTTCCTGTCCGATGCTGAGGTTGGCGGTCTTGCCGGGGATGCCGCCGGGGCTGACGTCTTCGCGGCGGGGGACGATCCCGGTGGCTTCCTCGTTGAGGCGGAGGCCGGGTTTCTGGCCCAGGTGAAACCGCCGGGCGTAATCGAGGAGGGAGTCGATTCCGAGCTTGAGACCTTTCTCGATGAAGTAGGAGTTGCTCGACTTGATGAAGGCGCGGTTGAAGTCGTAGTCGCCGGCCGCCGCGGTGTCATCGATCACGTGGTTCCGTCCGAGCCGGTAGTATCCGAGCGTGTGGATGCGGTCGTGGACGTTGTGGACGTTGAGGATGCCGTGCTCGAAGCAGGCGAGGGCGGTGACGATCTTGAAGGTGGAGCCCGGGTTGTAGGATCCGTAGGTCGCCCGGTTGAAGAGATACTTCATCTTCGGGTCGAGCAGGCGGGTGTTCTCGGCGTGGCTGATGCCATCGATCCAGGCGTTGGGATCGAAGGTGGGGGCCGAAGCGGAGGCGAGGAGGTCGCCATTGCGGACATCGACGACCACGACGGCACCGCGTTCGTCGCCGTTGACCTGCGAGAGGGATTTCTCGACGGCCTTCTGCAGGCCCAGGTCGAGGGTGGTGACGAGGGTGTCGCCCAGGGCCGGTTCGGTGAGGAGGATTTCCCCCTGACGATGGCGGTATCCCGAGCTGTTGATCAGGATGCTCTTGGCACCGGGCAGGCCGCGGAGTTGTCGGTCGTAGGCGGATTCGAGACCGATCAATCCCCGGTAATCGCGCAGTCGATAGTCGAAGGCCTGATCGTCTTCCTCGGAGGAATCGTAGCTGCGCACCGCACCGATGATGTGGGCGGCGAGGGTGCCGTTCGGGTAGGAACGGACCGGGACGAGTTCCAGTTCGACGCCGGGGAGGGACCAGCCCTGTTCGGTCAGGATGGCGACCTGGGCGGGGGTGAGCTTGTTGAGGACGGGGAAGGGCAGGGCGCGCTCGCGGCTCCAGTGCTTGAAGAGTTCGGCCTCGGTCCGGACCACCTGCGTGCCGAGTTGCTGGTTGATCTGGGCGATGATGTTGGAGACGACGCCGTAGCGGGCATTGCGCCGGAGCCACTCGCGTTCGTTGGGGGTGATCAGGATCTTCCGGGGCGTCCTGGAGAAGCGCGACACCAGCCGGCCCCACAGACCCTGGTCGGGCGTGTTGGTGGCGCCGCGGGAGGCGAGCAGTTCGCGGCGGAGTTGGCGTTCCTTGTCGGCGAACTGCGGCAGCAGTTCGTCGAGGTAAACATCGAGGCGGAACCGCGGCTGATTCTCGGCGAAGGCGAGCCCGTTGCGATCGACGATGCGACCGCGCATGGCCGGCAGCCGGACGGTGCGATAGCTCTGGGTTTCCTGACGCCGCTGGTATTCGCCGCCGGCAAGGACCTGCACCCGCCAGAGACCTCCGAGCAGGATCAACAGGCCGGCGATCACTCCCCACGCGAGGATGCGCAGGGGGCGTTCGCCCTTGTTGAGTTGGTCGAAGAGGAGCATGGCCGGTTCAATGGCGACCGCGTTTCATCTCGCGGTTCGACGTGTAGGGACCGGGTCCGGACGGTTGGTACTCAAAGACACCCCGAAGGCGGTCGAAGAGGAGGAAGACGGCCGGGCAGGCCAGCCCGTTGAGCAATCCAAGTGACAGCATCTGTCGCACGGTGAACCAGCCGAGGGCCGGTTCGGCTGCCCCGAGTTCGAGGATGCCGGCGTGCGCGAGCGGAACTCCGACGCCCCCGGCGAAGCCCAGCCAGAATTGGGCGTACCGCTGCTCCCGCAGGAGGAGGTGCTGACGGGTGTGCAGGAGGAATCCGAGCCCGAACAACGGGGCAACGCCGGTGCCCAGTCGACTGCCGGACAGGGCGTCGATCCACAGTCCCGCGGTGAGGGTCAGGGCGGTGACCATGGCGAGGCCGTGGGTGAAGGCGGCGTACACGATCAGGGCCGGCACCAGATTGGGCGGTGCGCCGAGGAGTTCACGCAGCGGCATCAGCCCGGTCTGGAGAAAGATCGCCAGCCAGGTCACCAGCAGCAGCAGGATGGGGGAAAGCCAGGTCATTGCTCGAGGACCCAGACTTCCTCCAGGCGGTTGAGATTCGCTCCCAATCGGATCCGGGCGGTGGTGAACAGTCCGGCGTTGGCAGCGCGGGTATCGATGATCCGTCCCACCGGCAGGCCCTTGGGGAAGATCCCGCCGTCTCCGCTCGTCACGACGGTGTGCCCGGCCAGGATCTGCGGGCTGTGCTGGAAGGTGGACAGTTCCACGATGCCGGATTCGACCGTGGACTGCGGTCCCTTGACGATTCCCTGGTCGCGGGTCTCCACCACCAGGACGGCCACGCCGCAGGCGGTGTCCCCGATGAGGGCCACCTGGCTATGGCTGTGTCCGACGACCGCAATCCGACCGACCAGACCTTCGGCGGTGATGACGGGTTGGTTGAGGCGGGCCCCGTCGCGGGTGCCGTGGTCGATGAGGAGCGTCCGCCACCAGGTGCTCGGGTCGCGCCCCACGATGCGGGCCGGGCGGGGTTTCCAGGTGCCGCGGGGCAGCAAGCCGAGTTGGGAGCGGATCCGGTTGTTCTCCGCGATGGCATCGGTGCCTTGGGCGGACTGGAGGCGGAGTTGGTCGTTCTCGGCTTCGAGGCGGCGGACCTCGCGGATCAGGGTCTGGCGCGGCAGGAGTTGGTAGGAGGCCTCATCGACGAAGGAATGGGCCGTGGAAGAGAGACCGAACAGGGGCAGGAAGACACCGCCCACCGCCAGTTTGAGCCGGGCAGACGTCGGAGCAGGGAGGTTCAGGAGTGCCAGCAGGAGGAGCGCGCAGGTACCCAGGGCGATGTAATGTGGGCGTTTGAACAAGGTTCGTCCCGTTTCATCCGGGGCGAACGCAGTGCGAAGGGATCAGGAGGCTTCGGTCCATGTGCGCGTGGGTCAGGAGGCGGACGACGCGACCCGTTTGAGGAACGCCAGTTCCTGCAATACACGCCCGGTCCCGGTTGCCACCGCGCTCAACGGATCGTCCGCGATGTGCACCGGCAGGCCGGTCTCCTGGGAGACCAACCGATCGATGTTGCGGAGCAACGCGCCGCCGCCCGCCATGACGATCCCGCGGTCGACGAGGTCGGCCGAGAGTTCCGGAGGGCAGCGTTCAAGGGTGATACGGACCGATTCGAGAATGCTGGAGAGGGGTTCCTTCAGGGCTTCGCGGATTTCCTCGGAGCGAACGGTCACCGTTCGCGGCAGGCCGGCGGACAGGTCACGGCCCTTGACCTCGATCGTCAGTTCCTGATCGAGGGGATGGGCCGAACCGATGCGGATCTTGATCTCTTCGGCGGTGCGTTCGCCGATCATCAGGTTGTGGGCCTTCTTCATGTGCGCGACGATCGTGTCGTCGAACTCGTCGCCACCCACGCGGACCGACCGGCTGAACACGATGCCCGCCAGCGAGATGATCGCGATTTCGCAGGTTCCCCCGCCAATATCGACGATCATGTTGCCGGCCGGTTCGTGGACCGGAAGCCCGACCCCGATGGCCGAAGCCATCGGTTGTTCAATGAGATAGACTTCGCGGGCTCCGGCGTGGGTTGCCGAGTCCTTGACGGCCCGTTTCTCCACCTCGGTGATGCCGCTGGGAACAGCAACCACCACCCGGGGGGCGATCAGCTTGCGATGGTGAACCTTCTGGATGAAATGCCGCAGCATCGCCTCCGTGATCTCGAAGTCGGCAATGACGCCGTCCTTCATCGGGCGGATGGCAACAATGTTGCCGGGAGTCCGGCCCAGCATGCGCTTGGCCTCCTCACCGACCGCCAGGACATTCGTGGTCCCCGCCTGGATGGCGACGACCGAAGGTTCACGCAGCACAATGCCCTGGTCCCGCACATATACGAGCGAGTTTGCGGTTCCGAGGTCGATCCCGATATCGTTGGAGAAGAGACCTTTTAGTTGTGCGAACATGAATTGTGCCCAACCAGCACGAAGGAACTGTGCGGTTTCAAACCGCGGGTGGTCAAGGTCTGCTTCAGTCGGATTGGTCCGTTCGCGGACCGTGTCCTGCGAGCATCTTGACACTGCCCCCCGCCTGAGACCGCGGGTGTGCGGTACGCCGGAGGCGTTTCAGCGATTAGCCCGGGGTACCACCCCGGGTCTGTTGCCTCAAAAGATTGTTCCCACCCCGGCAGGGTGGCAGAGCTGGCTGCAACCCCTCCGGGATGAAAACGTGCGCCGGGTCCGGTCGTCGCATCGGGGGGCAATCTCAGGGTATGCCTCGTTCCTCCGGAGGGGAGATTGGGGACTCGTGGAACTCGTTCCTCCGGAGGGCGCAGTTTGAGTTGGCCGGTCGAGGGCTCGCGCGGGAGGGTGGGCGGGTGCCTGCGGTGGTCCTGTACGCTTCCTGTCTGGGTCTGGCTTTCCTGCTCTGCGGAGTGGGATCGGTCCGGAGTGCCCTGGCCCGGGCGCGCTGGCTTGGACCGTTGCTGGCGGTGACCGCGGTCATCCTGGCCGGCATCGTTGGACTGGAAGGATGGCGGATCCACGGGGGATCGGCGTTGCGCCTGGGGGCTTGTGTGGGGGTGGGATTGCTGGGAACCGGAGTCCTGGGGCGATGGATCCGTCTTCAACGCTGGGTCAACCTGGAGGTGCAGGATGCGGCTGGACGGCTTCAGGAGCCGAACCGGATGGCGATCTGGCCGGCGGTGCGGGCGGTGGCGGTCCTGCTCGTCCTCAATCCGGCGGGTTGGCTCGCGGCGACGTTGGCAGGTCTGACCGGGGATTGGCGGTGGATGGCCTGGAAGGCGGTCCTCGACGCCCTCACGTTGGTGGGTTTGCCGGTGGGACCCCGGGCGGCGGTGTTCGGGGGTGCGCTGGTCTCGATCGGATTCCATGGCCTGTTGGAGAACGGAGCCGGTTGGCTGCGTCCGGTGCTGGAAGGCCGCGATGCCGTCGGGGTCTGGGTGATGGCCAGTGCGTGGGTGTGGCTGACGCTTCCTCTGCTGGTGCTCAGGCTTCGGGTGGTTCCGATGGCCAAGCTGGCGATGGCGGTTCCGCTGGCGGTGGCGGTCGCCTGCCTCTGGAGCGCCGCCGCGTGATCCTGTAGGCCCGCTGCCCTCAGCGGGCGGGTCCTCGTCGCCGCCTGAGGGCAGGCGGCCTCCAGCCAATCCGGATCTACCCCGGCCCGGGAGGTGACTTGCCGGGACCGGGGATCGAGCCCACGCTTGGCCCCGAAATGCGCACGACGAAACAATGGCTCGCGGTTGCCGGAGTCGCGGCCGCTTTGACGCAGACGGTTCAATCCGACGAGGGAATGTGGCTCTACAGCAGTCCGCCCAAGGAGCAGCTCCGGTCCAAGTACGGATTCGAGCTCACCGCCGGGTGGCTGGAGCATCTGATGCAATCGTCGGTGCGTTTCAACTCGGGGGGATCGGGATCGTTCGTTTCCGAGGATGGTTTGGTCATCTCGAATCATCACGTCGGGGCCGACGCCCTGCAGAAGGTGTCTTCGGAGAAGAAGAACTACCTCAA
>CAMCFL010000178.1 GCA_945873715.1 Akkermansia muciniphila | reverse complement strand
CCATCACCAGACGCTCCATGGCCATCCGGGCGATCTCGCGTCGGACCGGATCGAACCCGGAAAGCACCACCGCATTGGGGGTATCATCGACCAGGACTGTGACGCCGGCAGCGGCTTCGAACGCACGGATATTCCGACCGTCGCGACCGATGATCCGGCCCTTCATGTCATCGCCGGGCAAGGCCACCGTGGAGGTCGATGTTTCGAAGGTGTGCTTCCCGGCATATCGCTGGACCGCGATGGACAGGATCCGGCGGGCCTGCTCCTCGGCTCCATTCCGGGCATTGTCCAGAATGTGGCGGGTCATGTCGGCGGCGTCCTTGGCCGCCTCGGACTCGACCTCCCGGAGAAGTTCGAACCGTGCCTCGGCCGCCGTGATGCCGGCTGACTGTTCCAACTGCGCCTTCCTTTGATTGGCCAGAGCTGCCACCTGGGCGCGTTCCAAATCCACCTGGATCCGAACGCGCTCGAGTTGGTCGGCGCGCTGGCGAAGGTCCTGCTCCTGCTGACCGAACCGATCCAACTGCCGATTCACCGCCGTCTCCCGCTCGCGCAACCGATGGTCGAGGTCGTCCAGACGACGTCGCTGTTCCTCGTTCTGCCGATCGACCTCCGCCCGCGAACGGCTCAGTTCCTCCCGGGCCGCCACCTCCAGTTTGCCCCGATACACCTCGGCCTCGCCACGCAACTGCTCGGCGCTCTCCTTCTCACGGGCACGAAGCTCCGCCAGCAAGGCACGCTCGCGCGAACGATACAGGACGTATCCCAACCCACCGCCGGCAACGAGCCCTAAAAGGCCCGCCACGACCGTCTCGGTTAACATCGCTTATCTTGTGCCCCGGGTCCGTAAAGACCCTTGGGCAACGCCACCAGGTTCAATCGAATATCATGGGCCTCCACCGGCACCGCGGAAAGCAATTGCTCATCGCCTCCCACCCCGCAGGTCACCCCGACCGCCGAAGCCAGCAACCGATCGTAGAATCCTTTTCCCCGACCCAGTCGCCCGCCCCGAGCGTCGAAGGCTAGTCCCGGGACCAACACGAAGTCCAGCCACGTCACGGGAACCGCCGCGCATCCCGAGCCCGGTTCACCCACCCCGTATCGGCCCGGGAGCAGATCGCGGTCCCAATCGCCGACCTCGCGAAATCCATACTGCCCGGAATTGCCGTCAAACGCGGGCAGCGCAAGCCGACGTCCAGACGCCAGGACCTCGCGCATCAATGGAACCAGATCCAGTTCATCGCGCATCGGGACGTAGCCACCTACCCATCGGGCCTCGGCCCATTCCGGCAGGGATCGGATCCGATCGCAGACCTCCGCCGACTGCCGCTTCCAACCGTCTGGCGGAAGCATCCGGAGGCGGGCCCGCATCGCCGCACGGACCTGGGCCTTCAACGGACTGATCTCAGGAGAAGGGTTCATTCAGGGAAGAGTGTGGGTTGATTCGCAAATCGCCCCTGCCCCGGGACCGCGGGTGTCCCCGCCCGCTTCTCTTCCTCCTGCCCTCCCCAAGCGGCCGAGGACGGCCGCGCCCCCAGGCCCATCCCTGCGGATCTCCCTTCCGGCGTCAGATTTCTCATGCCGCTCCCGCGTCGGAGTTTCCCGGGGAAGCCGGTTGCCGGGCCGCGGCCGCCAGCGCCCGCCATCGGTCGAGGCGTTCCTTGATCTTCTTCTCCGAACCCTGCTCGGTCGGTTCGTAGAAGCGGCGCGGTTCACCCAGGTGATCCTGAGGCACGAAATGACCCTCGTGATCATGGGCGTATTCGTATCCGGCACCGTGCCCCAACCGCTTCGCTCCGGCGTAATGGGCATCCCGCAGATGGCGCGGCACCGGCAGGGTCCGCCCCGACCGAACATCCTCCAGAGCCGCATCAATGGCCCGGATGACCGAGTTGCTCTTGTGTGCGGTCGCGATGTAGATGGTCGCCTCGGCGATCGGGATTCGCGCCTCGGGCCACCCGATGCCCTCCGACGCCCGATGCGCCGCCTCGGCCAGCACCAGGGCCATGGGATCAGCCAGACCGACGTCCTCGGCGGCATGCACCAGAAGGCGTCGGGTAATGAAGCGAGGATCCTCGCCCGCATGGATCATCTTCGCCAGCCAGTAGAGCGCGGCATCGGGATCGCTTCCGCGCATCGACTTGATGAAGGCGCTGGCAGTGTCGTAGTGCGCGTCCCCGTCTCCGTCGTACACCACGGCCTTCTTCTGGATGCACTGCTCGGCCACCGTCAGGTCGATGCGGATCCGGCCGTCCTCCCCCGCCGGCGTGGTGAGCGCGGCGATCTCGAGCGAGTTGAGCGCCTTGCGTCCGTCGCCATCCGACACCCGGGCAAGGTGCGCGAGGGCTTCCGGGGCAACGTCCAACGGCAGATAACCCAGCCCGCGATTCGAATCAGACAACGCCCGCTGCATCATCTTCATCAGGTCGGACTCCGCCAGCGGACGCAACTCATACACTTGCGAGCGGGAGACCAGGGGGGAATTGACGAAGAAGAAGGGATTGTGGGTGGTGGCGCCGATCAGGCGGACGACCCCGCTTTCGACATCGGGGAGCAGGACATCCTGTTGGGCCCGGTTGAAACGGTGGATCTCGTCGATGAACAGGAGGGTCGGTTGGCCGGTGTTGAGCAAGCGATTCGATGCCCCCTGCAGCACCCGCCGCAGGTCTGCGACCGTGGCCTCCACGCCGTTCAACCGCTCGAAACGGACCTGGGTGCGAAGGGCGATCAACTGGGCGAGTGAAGTCTTCCCGGTGCCTGGCGGCCCAAACAGGATCAGGGACTGGATGCGATCCGCCTCCAGCGCCCGACGCAACAGTTGGCCGGGACCGAGGATGTGTTCCTGACCGGCATATTCCTCCAGGGTCTGCGGCCGCATGCGCGCCGCCAGGGGAGCCGAACGGACGGAACCGGGGACGCTGCCATCCTTCTCTCCCGTTCCGGGGTCAGCCCCAACGAAGGTTCGCGACGGCGAGCCGGGGTTGGGGGAAAAGAAATCGGGCTGCGCCATGACGCCCGACATCGGAGCGGGAATGCCGCCTCCGGTGGAAGCCTGAAAAAGAGAATCCCCACCATGGCCGTTAAGGACAGGCCCCATCTACCTGTGGAACCAAGTGGGAACCGCGTGGCTTCGCAGCCTTCCAGTGAAGGCATGACGTTGATCGCCGACGCTTACGCCCCCATAACTTTAAACAAGGTCGAAGGACATTGTCCTGATACACGAACCCGGCAGGGATAAATCGAAAAGAACGCGAACCACCGACTCCTTCGCCCACATCGGACCTCGGCACAAGCCATTTCCCGGGAGAATCTCGACCCCGCCCCGGTTCCTACTCCAGTCTCCACCCGTGTCCGATGCCCGTCGCATCCGTGTCCTGCTGGTCGATCACGTCTCCAAGGTGCTCGGCGGTGCAGAGGTCAACGTCCTGGAACTCCTCGCCCATCCCGGTGTCCGGGAGGCCTGGGAGGTCACCGTTGCCTGCGCCCCCGACAGTCCCCTGGCGCGCGGCGTGGATCCCCTGCTCTGGCCACGACGCGACCACGCCTTCGCTCCAGCACTGAATGAACTGCGCGTCGTCGGACGCCGGTTCAATCCTCTTGCCAAGCTCCGTGCCTGGCAGGAAATGCAGCACGCATCGCATCGCCTGCGTGCCCTGGCATCGGAACTCCGGCCCGACGTCCTCCTGTCCTGCACCAACAAGGATCACTTCGTCGCCGGAGCCGTCGCACGCGATCTCGGGATCCCCTCCGCCTGGTGGGTCAATGACATCCTTTCAGCGGACTTTTTCGGGTGGCCGGTGCGCCGCGCCTTCGTGTCCCGCGCCCGTCGACTGCGTCCGCATCTGGCCGCCGTGTCCGGGTTCGGCCGTGCCGCCCTCCTCCGCGAAGGCGTCCCCTCCGACGCCATCCGCACGGTGCACAACGGAATCCCCCTCGCCCGTTACCAACGGGACGAACGGCGTCCGCTCCGGGCGCAACTCGGCCTGAAGCCGGAGGAACCTCTGGCGGGAATCGTCGGTCGGATCACCCCGTGGAAAGGTCAGGACATCGTCCTGCGCGTCGCCAACCAATGGATCCGCGAGGGATACCCGGGGCACTTCGCCATCATCGGCGCGGCCTTCAACGAGGACGCCCCCTTTGAAGCCCATCTCCGCGAGACCGCCGGCAAATACGGGATCCTCGACCGGTTCCACTTCGTCCCGTTTCAACCCGACATCGTCTCGGCACTTTCTTCCCTGGATTTCCTGCTCCATGCCTCGACCAAACCCGAGCCCTTCGGACGCGTCCTGATTGAAGCCATGGCGGTCGGGGTCCCAGTGATCGGCGCGCGGGGCGGAGGCGTTCCCGAGATCGTCACCGATGGCCTGGATGGCGCACTGGTCACGCCCGGAGACGTGAGCGGATACGTCCATGCGCTGGAACGCGGACTTCGACCCGGAGTCTCGAAGGGATGGACCGAGGCGGGTTGCCGAACCGTCCGCGAGCGGTTCGGCATGGACCGGGTCTTCTCGGATTGGCACCGCCTCCTCACCGACGCCATCAGCGTGAAGTCGGAGTAGGGAGGCGAGAAGAACAGCGCTGGGTGCTTCTCGGGTTCGTTGTCAACTTTTGTAGGCCTGCTGCCCTCAGCAGGCGTTTTCCATCGCCGCCTTGGCCGGAACGATGCAATCGAGGTGAACCGGAATTCGCACGCGAAGCCGCGAAGAACGGAGGAGTTTTGAGTTCTGAACTGAGCCACCATTCGGTGAACGATTCCTGCCGTGGGAGCCTCCCTATGATCAGTCGCTTTTTCGCGGCTTCGCGTGAGATTTTCCCTCCGGCGCATCTGAATCGTTCCGGCTTAGGCCGGCGGCCGGCGTCCATGGCAAAACCAAAATGCACCCGAATCCCGCGTCCCGATGAACTTTGGGATTGCCGCGAATCCGCTCCGACGTAGTTTCCACGGCGCTGTTGGCCGATGGTGTAAGGGTAGCACAGGGGCCTTTGGAGCCCTTAGTCATGGTTCGAATCCATGTCGGCCAGCCAACGCGATCTTCTTCCTCCCGCTCCCCACCCGCCAGATCACCTGTTTCCTGATCTCGAACTGGGGCGACCGGCGGCCCGCCGGTCTGGCTGCCAGAGAAGAACGGGCGAGCCGCCCATTCCCCCGTTCTGCCCGAATTCTGCTCACGGAACCTTCAGGAACTTCACGCAGACCGGCGATCCCAGATTCAATTCCTGGCCCGTCCGCTTCAGCGATCCCGTGTCCGGATCCACCGCGAACACCACGATGTTGTCGGTCGATTGATTGGCCGCCCACAGGGTCCGACCGGAGGGGTCGATATTGAAGTTCCGAGGCGTCTTGCCACCGGTCAAATGGTGCCCCGCGAGGGTCAACCTTCCGCTGCCTGCGTCGACCGAGTAGATCGCCAGGCTGTCGTGCCCGCGATTGGATCCATAGACGAACTTCCCGTTCGGATGCACCACCACCTCGGCTGTCGAACTCCCCCCGCTGAAACCCGCCGGCAACGTGGGAATCGTCTGAACCTCCGCCAACGCCCCCGACGACGCGGTGTAGCGGAAGACGGTGACGGTCGAGAGCATCTCGTTGATCACATAGGCGAACTTACCGGAGGGATGAAACGCAAAGTGCCGCGGCCCGGACCCCGGTGGCAGGCGGGGCGACTGAGCCAACGGCTCAGCCTGCAGGCCGCGGGCGGGATCGAAGGGATAGACGTAGACCCGGTCGGTTCCCAAGTCGGCCGCAAAGGCGAAACGATTGTCCGCCGACACATTGATCGAATGGGCGTGGGGCTCCTTTTGCCGCGACGGATTCGCCGATCCGCCCCGATGCTGCTGGAACGCAGAGTGGGATCCCAGACGACCGGACGGATCGATCGGAATCGATGCCACGCTGCCTCCGCCGTAATTCGCCACCAACACCTGGCGTCCGGTCCGATCCACCACCAGGTGGCACGGTCCACCACCCACCGTCGAGGCACTGTTGATCGCCTTCAACCGGCCGGTCGCCCCGTCGATCTCGAATCCGGTCACCGCCCCGCCTGGCTTGCCCGCAAACTCTCCAACCTCGTTGGCAGCGTACAGCACGCGGCCATTGGGATGCAGTGCGAGGAAAGTCGGATTGGGCGTCTCGGCCACCAGTCCCAGATCCTCGATGATCCCGGCGGCGGGATCGGTCCGGAAGGCATGGATGCCCTTGCTCTTGGCCCCGGTATAGGTGCCAACGTAAACCAGGTAACGCTCCGCCAAGGCGCTCCCGACCGGCAGGGCCATGGCACACAACAACGAACACCAACCCGACGGGATCCTGTGGAACATGGCCTGATGGGACCGGGAGCCCGCGCCTGTGGCAAGCCTCGGGTCAAGGAGGGGAGAAACGAGCTCCGCGAGTCCGTATTCCCTCCCCTCCGGGCGCGCACCACGCGGAACGCGCCCGTTCGCCGGGCTCGGTCGAACCCCGCTTCTCCGTTTCTCCGCTTCTCCGCGGCAATCCCCCTCCGGCGGAACCGATCCGGCCGGGCGGGGACGCCCTTACTTCCGGCTCTTGAGCAGGGCTTCGACCAATCCGTCGAGATTGTGCACCTTGGCCTGAACCGTGGGTTCCAGGCCGAGCGCCTGGAGGGCCTTGGTCGTCTCGGGTCCGATGCTGGCGGTCTTCATCCCGGGAAACT
>CAMCFL010000177.1 GCA_945873715.1 Akkermansia muciniphila | reverse complement strand
CCTGCAGTCGTGACAACAAACTCAAGATGCGCCCCCCATTGGGCAGGCTCGACCTTGGGCCTGGGATCAGCCATGTTCACCCTCATGCAGCAATGGATTGAAGGTTATCTTGCGGCTCAGAAGCGGGCGGTCGATTCGCTCCAACCCGCGCAACTGGCCGGATTGATCGAGACCCTGCGGGTGGCACATGCCGCCGACCGCCAGATTTTCGTGGCCGGCAACGGCGGCAGCGCCGCCAACTCCTCCCACTTCGCCGTCGATCTGGGCAAGGGAGCGTCGGACAAGTTGTCCCGCCGTTTCCGCGTCCTTTCCCTGACCGACAACACCTCGTGGATCACCGCCCTGGGCAACGACTATGCCTACGACCAGATCTTCGTGCGGCAGTTGGCCAACTACGCCCGCCCCGGCGACGTGTTCATCGGGGTGAGTGTCAGCGGCAATTCGCCGAACCTGGTGAAGTCGCACGAGTGGGCCAAGGAGAATGGCCTCCGCACGATCGCCCTGGTGGGGGCGAAACGGGGGCGGATGGCGGAGTTGGCCGAGCAGGCGGTGGTGGTGGACGATACGCACTACGGCCGGGTGGAAGACGTCCAGATGCACGTCCTGCACCTTCTCTGCTACGCCTTCATGGAGAACCCGGTGGAGTGAAGGGGGCAGCCCCAAGGGGGGAAGTTGGAAGATTTCAGTTTCAAGTTTCAAGGGGGCGATCCGGGAAGGACGGTTGGTGGAGCGCTTCATTCCTGTAGGCCGCCTGCCCTCAGGCGTGGATGACGCAATGCCCGCTCATCATCTACCCGGAGTGGAGCCGGGGCGCCTGGTCCGCTTCAAACTCCTGTGCTTGAAACTTGAAACTTAAGCCCGCGCCGCCCGCCCCATGCCCCTGACCGATCACATCCGCAACAAGCTCTCGCAGGTGCCGCACCGGCCCGGGGTGTACCTGCACAAGGATCGTTTCGGCACGGTCATCTACGTGGGGAAGGCGCGGGAATTGAGGAAACGCGTCTCCCAGTACTTCCATCCGTCCCGGCGGATGGGATGGGACCTGAAGTTCAACGCCCTGGTGGAGGCAATCCACGACCTGGACTGGCATGTCGTCAAGAGCGAGGCCGAGGCGCTGCTGCTGGAAGGGAAGCTGATCAAGGAGTTCCGGCCCCGGTTCAATATTGATTTCCGGGACGACAAACGCTTCCTGCTGCTGAAGGTCAACCTGAACGATCCCATTCCCCGGTTCACCCTCACCCGGATCCGCAAGGAGGACGGAGCTGTGTACTTCGGACCATTTGCCCACAGCGGCAGTGTCCGTCGGGCGCTGACGATGATGCGGCGCAAGTTCAAGCTCCGTGGATGCCGTCCGCTCACGCCCACAGAGTCCGACTATCGCCATTGTCTGTATGGCAACCTGAAGAACTGCACGGCACCCTGCATCGGCAACGTCGCCCGGGAACAGTATCTGGAGCAGGTCCGTGCCGGGATCGACTTCCTTCAGGGTTGCACCGATGAAATGCGGCAGGAATTGCATGCCGAGATGAAGAGGGCCGCAGGGGCGCTGGAATTTGAGAAGGCGGCCCAGTTGCGGGATGCCATCTCCGACCTGGAGCGCGCCACCCAGAAGACGGAGAAATTCGAACGGATCCCCTATACCCTCCCGGTGGCGATGAACCCGGAGTCGGACCTCCGCGAGTTGGCGAGGGTCCTGGGCTTGTCGGGTCCTCCCCAACGGATCGAGGGGTTCGACATCTCCAACATCAGCGGGACCTTCATGGTGGCGTCGATGGTGAGCTTCTGGCACGGCCGACCTGACCGTTCCAACTACCGTCGGTTCCGGATGAAGACGGTGACCGCACAGAATGATTTCGCCTGCATGGCGGAGACCATCCGACGCCGGTACTCGCGGCTGGTGCGGGAGGTGGATTCGGGGCAGACCGAGGCCGTTTCGGCGGCGGCCGGGGAGGGGGGCGATGCCGGTGATGAATCCTCTGAACTGAAGGCTCCCTGGGTTCCGCCGGTTCCGGTTCGACCACGATTGCCGGACCTGATCCTGATCGATGGCGGACGGGGACAGCTCAACGCGGCACGGGCGGAACTGGAGCGGTTGGGGTTGGGGTCGGTTCCGGTTTTGGGATTGGCCAAGGAATACGAGGAGATCCATCTGCCGGATCGGTCAGAGCCGTTGAGACTCGGGTTGGACAGTGGGGCGGTGAAGCTGTTGCAGCGGGTGCGGGACGAGGCGCACCGTTTTGCCAACACGTACAACGCCCAATTGAGGATCAAGCGGATCAGTGAATCGATCCTCGACGAGTTCCCGGGCATCGGAGAGACGAGGAAGCAGGCCCTGTTGAAACGGTTCGGTTCGGTGCAGCGGTTGCGCCTGGCGACGGTGGAGGAACTGGGCGAGATCCCCGGGTTTGGGGAGCGCCTCGCCGGGGAGTTGAAGGCGTTCCTGGCTGCACGCGCTGTGTGAATCTTGAGGGCGTCTGGTCTTCAAAGCCCTCATTTGCAACGGTGTCGAATTGCATGTGACCGGCTTGGCGCAATTCGATGGAGACATTCGGGGGATGTTTCCGCTAGGCTTCCCTGACTGATTTCATGATGGCGACCGCCGTTGCGAAGTATCTTTTTTGGTGCGAATGAAAGCCTCCCCTGCCTCAAAACGCTCCGGCATCCTTGCCGGTGGCAACTGGATCATTGACCAGGTCAAGATCGTCGATACCTACCCCGGGCTCGAACAGCTCGCCAACATCAAGGAACAGCATCAGGGCACGGGGGGGGCGCCGTACAATGTGCTCCTCAACCTGGCCAAGCTCGGGGTGGAGTTCTCCCTCCAGGGAGCCGGCCTCGTCGGCAAGGACGCGTTGGGTCAACAGATCCTGGAGGACTGCTCCAAGCACAGCATCGAGACCAGGTACCTCAAGTCCACGGCCGATGCCCCGACGTCCTTCACCGATGTCATGACGGTCGCCGGGACGGGCAAGCGCACCTTCTTCCATCATCGCGGTGCCAATGCCTTGTGGGATGGCAAGGACATCGATTTCGCCAAGACCAAGGCCCGGATCTTCCATCTCGGCTACCTCCTGCTCCTCGACAAGATGGATGTGGTCAACAAGGAAGGCATCACCCCGGCATCCAAGCTCCTCGCCGCCGCTCAGGCGGCCGGATTGAAGACCTGCGTGGATGTCGTCAGCGAGGCCAGTGACCGGTTCAAGCCCGTCGTGACGCCCGCCCTCAAGCACTGCGATTACGCCATCATCAATGAGTACGAAGCCGGCATGGTTACCGGCTTCAAGATCCGCAAGGACGGCGTGCTCGACACCGTGTCCCTCCGGCATGCCGCCGGTGCGATCCTGCAGCACGGCGTCAAGGAACTGGTCATCATCCATTTCCCCGAGGGCTGTTTCGCCCGGACCCGGGACGGCAAGGATCACTGGCAGCCGTCGCTCAAGGTGCCGGCCAAGGCCATTGCCGGGACCGCCGGCGCCGGCGACGCATTCTGCGCCGGGGCCCTGTACGGACTGCACGAGGGATGGGATCTCCAGAAGTGTCTGCTGACGGCCGTGTGCGCCGCCGCCGCTTCCCTGAGCGACCCTACCTGCACCGGCGGGATGAAGCCGCTGATCGTGGTCCAGTCGTTGCAGAAGAAGTACGGCGTCCGGCCGCCGCTCGAGCCGAACGAAGACGATTTTTGATCCTTGCTTGAGGGGTCGGTTGCGGGCCGGTTCCGCTGGGATGGGGAGGGCCGCGGAGAAGCGGAGAAGCGGAGGGGACGACGGTGTCCAATCGGCAGGGACTTTCTCCTGTTGAACGCGTGCGAAGCGATGGCGGTCCAGGTGAATGCGGGCGTCGGGCCGGCGAAAGTCAGGGCACCGAACGGGGGCACCGGCGGCCCGCCGGTTCTGGACTTCTCTGCGCCTTTCCGTCTCTGCGGGTAATCCCGCCAGCATCCAGGACGTCTCCGGCGCCGATGTGGTGCAGCGCTGGGAGGTCTTTGGACCGTCACGGAATCGTCCCGATTCCTGGCCGGATTGGGAACGGAACTTGCATAGGCTTCGGGATCACCCCGGCAGTTCCCTGGTCTCGGCCTCCATGGCAAGAGGGGAATCGGGGGGTGGATCGAACATGAGGTTTCCAATCCGCTCTCTCCGTTCCTGCAGCCTGCATTGCTTCTGGATCCTTGCCACGTTGCTGTGGTTTCAGCCGGCTATCGCCCAGAAGTTGCTTCCGCCCTGGCTGGAGGCCTCCACGCTCACCGGGCCGGACACCGACAAGGACGGCTTGCCCGACCTGATCGAACTGCGGTTTGGATCGAGTCCGGTCAAGCCCGACACGGATGGCGACGGGTTCAATGACCTGGCCGAGTACATCGCCCAGACCAATCCACGGACGAGGAGCAGCTTTCCGCTGTTCTTCGAGGAGTTGCGGGACCGTCAGTTGCTGCCGACGGACACACTGGTGTACCGGGTGCGTCCGATCGTCGACTTCCTGCTGACCACCAACACGGTCGTCATCACCAACCCGCCGCCGCCGGACATGCCGGACGAAGATCCGACCTTCACCACCAATCAGGTCACGGTGACGAACTGGGTCACGTTCCAGTGGTTCTTCAATGACGAGGCGCTGTCGACCCAGACCAACGCCGCCCTGGTCCTGCATCGGGTGCTCCCAACCAACAGTGGCGCGTATCGGGTGGAGGCGGGCGTGTTCGACAGTCTCCAGATCAGTCGCTCATTGCAGTTGGAAGTCCTCCCCTGGCCGGCCGTCCGCAGGATTGACCAACCGCTCGGACTGCCGGTCGTCTGGGGCGACAACACCTTCGGGCAAACCAACCTTCCGGCGAACTGGGTCAACCTTCCGGCGCGGGCCATGGGCGGTGGACTGGCCCACTCGGTAATGGTGAGTGCCGAGGGTCAGGTTTACGCCTGGGGCACCAACGACCTGGGTCAGACCGCCGTGCCGGGCAAGATCATCGACGCGATCGACCTGGCCTGCGGTGCCGCCCATACGCTGGTCCTGCGTTCAGGAGGCATCGTGACCGCCTGGGGCGACAATCAATTGGGGCAGACCCATGTTCCGGCCGGCCTGACCAATGTCGTCGCGCTCGCCGCCGGCTACTTCCACAGCGTGGCGCTGAGGGCCGATGGTTCCGTGGTGGTCTGGGGAGATGATTCGCAGGGGCAAACCCTCGTTCCCGAAGAGGTATCCGACATCGTGGCCATTGCCGCCGGCGTCTTCCACACCGTGGCGCTGCGGGCCGATGGC
The DNA here is from genome assembly GCA_945873715.1 of Akkermansia muciniphila. Classification (GTDB taxonomy): domain Bacteria; phylum Verrucomicrobiota; class Verrucomicrobiia; order Limisphaerales; family UBA9464; genus UBA6176. The sequence continues at coordinate 1,524 of CAMCFL010000177.1, read as the reverse complement.
CGCGTGTTCTGCTGGGGCGGCAATGACTATGGGCAATGCGATGTGCCCGATCCCCTGGAGGCGGTCGGCAAGATCGCCGCCGGCGGCAATCATACCGCGGTCATTCTCACCGATGGTCGGATCGTCTGCTGGGGCGATGATTTCTTCGGTCAGTCCACCGTCCCGGATTCGGTGCCGAAAGGCGTTGAAATCATGGCGGGCTACGCGTTTACCGGAGTCCTCCTGCCGAATTCGGCCGTCCGGGTCTGGGGCGAAGTCGGCAATGCCGCGCTCAAGGTTCCTCCCGCACTCACCAATGTCGTGGGACTTGCGGCGGGGTACTTCCACGCTCTCGCCCGGGTGGGGGCGCCCGATCCGGATGTGGACGGGCTGGATACGCCCTTTGAATCCGTCGCCGGGACGGATCCGGTGAAGTTTGATTCCGATGCGGACGGTCTGGAGGACGGAGTGGAACTGCGGCTTGGCCTGAATCCGCTGGCCGCGGATTCCGACGGCGATGGGTTGGTGGATCGGACCGAGTTGGAGAACGACTTTGATCCCACGACCGGGGATGAACGCGCCGACGGCTGGATCGGGGTCGAGCCGATGTCTGAACTCGATGCCTTCGCCCTCAGCACCCGACAGTACCAACTTCAGGCGTCCGCCGATGGGCACGTCTGGTGGGATCTGGGCAGCCCCCGCACCTATCTCCAGGGCAAGACCCGCGAGCTGCGGCTCCCGTCGGCTGGCGAACGTCGCTACCGGTTGCTGCCGATCGGAGCCGCTCCGACGCCGATCGAGGGACCTCTTCCGGTCTTGGGAACGGTTTCGTCCTGGGGCGGCGATGAGCCGGTATTGAATGCCGTTCCTCTGGATCTGGCCGACGTCGGGCAGGTCAGCGTCGGCTGGTACCATACCGTGGCCCTGTTGACCAACGGCACGGTCCGCTGCTGGGGACTCAACTTTGATGGTCAATGTTCCCCGCCTGCCAGCGCCACCGGGGTGGTTGCCGTCGCAGCCGGTGCCTGGCACACGCTGGCGCTCCGTGCCGACGGTAGCCTCATCGCCTGGGGCGGCCGGGATCGGGGTTATGACCGGGTTCCTCCTCTGGCGCGCCCCGTCGTCACCATGGCGGTTGGTGGCGGGCATAGCCTTGCGGTGACCGACGACGGTCGGGTCGTAGGGTGGGGGGATAATCAGTTTGGTCAGGCCACCGTTCCGCCAGGCTTGACCGACGTCATCGCGGTCGCGGCGGGATGGCATCACTCGGTGGCCCTGCGGGCCGATGGCAGCGTGGTTACCTGGGGTCGGGATCAGTTCGAGGCCACCGTCGGTCCTTCCGGCCTCCCGCCGGTGTCCGCCATCGAGGCGGGCGCGGCCCACACCCTCGTGTTGCTGCGGGACGGCCGCGTGCGCGCGTGGGGCTTGAACGCGGATGGCCAGGCGACGGTGCCGGCGGAATTGCACGGCGTCCGGCGCATTGCCTGCGGGTTCAATCATAACGTGGCCGAAACGTCCGATGGCGGATGGTACTTCTGGGGTGCG
>CAMCFL010000176.1 GCA_945873715.1 Akkermansia muciniphila | reverse complement strand
TCCGGCCGACGGGCCCGCTCGGGAAGGCTCACTGCCTGGACCGCCAGGTGGCCACCGAGAAAGCCCGGCACTGCGGGAACGATGACTTCGTTGGTCAGCGGATGGCGTTCATCGCCGCGCACCAACAGGTAGGTCGGCGCGTTGGTGGCGTCGTAGGCGCGGGGCAATCCGTCCCGCTGGATATCGAGTTCCCCCGGCACACGATCGGTCCGGACCTGATGCGGCTCGAAGATGGCGCGAGCCGCGTAGTACTCGCGCTGGGAGATGGGATCGACCATGTGATCATGGCACTTGGCGCAGCCCATGGTCACCCCGAGGAACGCCTGGAAGGTGTGCTTGACCGTGTCCTCCATCCATTGCTCGCGCGACAGCATCTTGTAGTTCCGAACGAGGAAACCCGTCGCCCGTAATGCTGCCGGATCTTCCGAAGCCGTCTCGTCCGCCGCGAGCATCTCGATGACCATCCGGTCATAGGTTTTGTCGGCGTTCAGCGCTTCCACGATCCAGTCACGCCACCGCCAGATGTGCGGCTTCGAATCGCGCACCTGATTGCCATCGGTCCACCCGGCCCAGTCGCTGTAACGCCAGACATCCATCCAGTGCCGCGCCCAGCGCTCGCCATGACGTGGATCCGCGAGAAGGCGATCCACCAGACGTTCGTAGGCTCCGGGCGCGGAATCGTCCAGGAACTGTCGCTGTTCGTCCGGAGTGGGGTTGAGCCCGACGAGATCCATGAAGACCCGGCGCAACAGCACTTCGCGGGAAGCCTCGGGTCGGACGGTCAATCCCCGTTCGCGTCGCGCTTCGGAGAGGAATGCGTCGATCGGATTCGTCCCGGTGGCCGTGCCGTCTGACGGAACCGTTGGCCGGACGACCGGTTGAAACGGTTGCCAACGGTAGCCTGCCAGGTGGCGGCTGAACCCGGATGCCTTCGCCGCCAGGGTCTCCAACTCAGCCGGGCTGGGCGTGTCCTTCGGTTCGCCGGGGTTATGGCCCAGCAACAGTTCCGACTGATTGGCGACCCCATCGCCATCCGCGTCCTCTTCCGCCACCTTCGCCAACCGATCCGCCAGATCGGGGCGCTTGGCTCCGTCCCTGCCCTCCCCGGCGATCTGGCGCAGACGGGCACCGAACGGATTGTGGGGAAACTCATCCAGCGACTCCGGCATCTTGCGATCGCTCGGCAGATGACAGGTGCGACACTGGGCCAGCGGGCGGGCCAGGAACCGGTCGTAGTGCCGCTCCAAAGCGGCGCGATTGGCCGGGGTCGCTCCGACCGGGGCCCAGCAAAGGCAGAGGCACGCCGCCAGGGACAGCAGCCCGCACCGGATCCGGAAATGGCCAGGAAAAATCATGGGGACGCCGGTTCATCAGACACCGGGACGGTGGGAGCGGCAAGCAGGTCGTTGATTGGAAGAAGGGGTTCTGGATACTGCGCTCCATGCACGCCCCGTCCCGATTCACCGGACTCCTTCATCTCGCCGCGGGATGCGCTCTGGCCGGGTGGGTCAACCTCGTGTTTGCTGACGGGCCTGCGCAGACCAACCGATGGGACGGGGAAGTCGCCGCTTTCCGGAAGGCCGACATCGCCAATCCGCCGCCGCCCGCCCCCATTGTCTTCACCGGCAGTTCTTCCGTCCGGCTGTGGACCAACCTCGCCACCGCCTTTCCCGGCCGTCCGCTGCTCAACCGCGGCATCGGCGGTTCGCAGATGTCCGATGTGAACCATCACTTCGAGCGATTGGTCGGGCAGTATTCGCCTTCGGTGGTGCTGGTGTACGCCGGCGACAACGACATTGCCGCCGGCAAATCCCCCGAGGCCGTCGCTGCGGACTTCGTGACGTTCCGGGAGAAGATGCGAACGCGTTTCCCCAGCGCCCGCGGTGCCTATATCGCCATCAAGCCGAGCCCAAGCCGGATGAAATTCTGGGGCGGTCAACGGGAGGCAAACCGGCGGATCGCTGCCCTGATCCAGGACGATCCCAACTGGAAGTATCTGGATACCTTCACGGCGGTGCTCGGTTCCGACGGAAAGCCGGACCCCACCTGCTTCCTCCCCGACAACCTTCACCTCAACGCCGAAGGCTACCGTCGATGGACTGCGGTCGTGGGGCCCTGGCTGGAGGCCGTTGGTCCCCGCTGGGCAACGCCGGTCATCCCCGGCCGCGCGGCAACTCGTCCATGAACTGGACCCGCAGGCGGGGCTTTTCCTCCGCCAGCGGATTCAACGATTCCAACTCCCGGATCGCAGGCTGCCCCCGCAACCAGACGGCCACGGAAAGCACGCTCGCCCCCACCAGCAACAGCACGCCTGCGGCGACGAAACGCATCCAACCACCGCAGCCGAACACCACCCACACCGCGACAGCCAACAGAAGCAGATCCACGACCAGGGCTCCGGCCAGCGCCCAACGCGGGAAGGGATGCGAAACCGGTGGATCCGCGGGCGACTCGGGGATCACCAACTCGCTGCCATCGGTTCCCCGCAGCAACAACTGCACGCCGGCAGGGTCGGCATCAACCGGATCTCCCTTCGGAGATCGGTCGCGCGACCCGCTCAACAGACTCTGCAAACCTCGACCCAACACCGGCTTCGACATGGGGACGGGAGCTTTGGCCCGAACCCGCCCGCCTTCAACTGCGAAGTCCCGGCCAGCAATCAGTCATCAATGCAGGCCCGCTGCCCCCAGCGGGCGTTTCTCCCACCGCCGCCTGAGGGCAGGCGGCCTACAGGCATGGCAGAGTCCGGATGCGCCCAATCAATCCTCGACGGCGAAGCCCACCTTGATGGTCACCTGCCAGTGCTGGACCTTGCCCTTCTCGATGCTCCCACGGGTCTCGATCACCTCGAACCACCGGAGGTTCTTGACCGTCTTGTTGGCGCGTTTGATGGCTCCGTCCACCGCCTCCTCCACCGAGGTCGTCGAGGTGCCGGTGAGTTCAATCAGCTTGTAGACAGGATCCTTCATGGTCCCGCGATCCTATCGCGGGCGCGCACTTCCGGGACATGGGGTCCAACCCCCGGGAGGGACGAGTTCCGCGAGTCTCCATCTTCCTCTCCAGAGGGTGCATCTAGACCTGATGGTGACGGATTCAGGCCCGCTGCCCTCGGCGGACGTTTTCACATCGACGACCAACTCAAGATGCACCCATCCCCTCCCGGAGTTTCCATTTGGTTTCGCCGCACCCGCCAGAGATGCTGCCACCAATGGCTAACGCACCCCTGTCCGGGCTGACCGTCCTGGTCCTCGACGACGAGCCCCTGCTGCGCCGCCACATCGGCGCCACCCTCGAACGATTGGGGGCGGACGTGTCGGTGGCGGAATCCCTCAGCGCGGCCCGGCGTCTGGCCAACGAACTCAGTTTTGATTTCGTGCTGCTGGACGTGAACCTGCCCGATGGCCTCGGGACGGATCTGCTCCGCGAGAAGGCCTTCAGCTCCCATACCAGCGCGATCGTCATGACCGCCGAGGGCGGCATCCGTGGGGCGGTCGAAGCCATGCAACTGGGGGCGATCGATTACCTCACCAAACCGTTTGAACCCGATGCGCTGGCCCTGACCCTCGCCCGTGCGCGCAGGCAGCGGCAGAGCTCGCGGGCCGAGGAACATCGCCGCGGCGAAGCCCCCGATCTGGCCTACTTTTTCGGCAGCCACCTCCAACCCCTGGAGATTCAACTCCAGCGGATCCTGGCCGCCGATCGCCGGCTCGGGACCCAATTGCCCCCGGTGCTGATCCTGGGAGAAACCGGCACGGGCAAGACGACCCTCGCCCGCTGGCTCCACCAGCGTGGCCCCCGGGCAGACGGCCCAATGATCGAGGCCAACTGCTCCGCCATCCCCGATGCGCTGGCGGAATCGGAGCTGTTCGGACACGAGCGCGGTGCATTCACCGACGCCCGCAGCACCCGCCTCGGACTGTTCGAGGCCGCGGCGGGCGGGACGCTGTTCCTCGACGAGGTCAATTCGCTCTCGCCCGGCACCCAGGGCAAGATCCTGACTTCCATCGAGGAACACCGCATCCGTCGCGTGGGCGGCAATCACCTGATCCCGATTGATGTGCGGGTGATCACAGCCGCCAACCGCGACCTGAAACAGGCGGTCGCCGAAGGCCGGTTCCGGGATGACCTCTACCATCGGCTCGACCTGTTCCGGGTCTTCATCCCGCCGTTGCGCGAACGCGGCGAGGACATCCTGCGACTGGCGGAACATCTGATCCAACGGGTCTGCCGACGCCAGCGACTTCCCGCCCGGCCGATCTCCGATCTGGGACGTCGCCGACTGCTTCATTACGGGTGGCCGGGCAACGCCCGCGAGTTGTCCCACGAAATCGAGCGCGCCCTGGTGTTCGAAGACGGGCCGACCCTCGAGTTCCACAGCCTGCTCGGGGCCACCGCCGCCGCGCCCGATTCCGTCCCCGCCAGCACAACCGCCCCGACCGACGACTGGTTCCAGGCCGGCTACCGATTCCCCGAGTCCGGCTTCTCGCTGGAGGGGGCCATCCTCCGCCTCATCCAGCAGGCCATGACCCAGACCCAGGGCAACGTCTCGGCGTCCGCCCGCATCCTCGGGGTCTCGCGCGACTACCTCCGCTACCGGCTCGCTCCGCAGAAACCGGAGGGCGACGTGACTCCCTGATCCGCCCTCATGACGCCAATGGCAGGGGGCATGGCCGGCCCGCCCGTTCCCGAGGACGGATGCGTCCTGGGGATAAGTCCCCAGCGCCAGAGTCAATCGGGCGGGTTCCCGCCCCCAAATGGGAAGATCGAAACGGCCTCAGGGAGGGAAGGAAGGACTCAAATCGGCGTTTTTCATGGGGTTTCCCCAGATTCCCGGGCGATTTTCCGATGGCACGCGCCCTGCTTGAGAGATCAGTAGATCGCTGGAGCGGAACGAATTCCTCGGAACGCCGACCAGCCACGACTAAAACGTTCGCAACACATTCCTTCGATGAACGCATTCCGTAAGCTCAGCTTCGCACTCGCCGCCGCCGCGGCCCTCGCCGGGTTCACCTCGGTCCTCGCCGTCGATCCGCCCACCCGTCCGAGTCGTCCCGATCGCCCGCCCCAGCCGGATGTGCCCAAGCTCGGCATTCCCCGCAACGCCACCCTTCCTGCTGAACTGAAGGCGCTGGTGGAGCAGTACCAGACGGCAGCCAAGACCTTCGCCGAAGACCAGAAGGAACTCATCGCCAAGATCCGCGGTGCCACCGATGCCGAGAAGGCGGCACTCAAGGAACAACTCAAGACCAACCGCGAGAAGTTCCTCGAAGACACCAAGCAACTCCGGGCTGACATCCGCGAGCAGGTCCGCGACCTCCGCGACAAGCTGAAGGAGGGCGGCGGTGCAGTCGACGACGGCGCCGAGGGCAAGGGCAAGGGTCGCGGCAATCGTCCCTGAACCCACCTCACCCGCGCTCGACGCGGAATGATCCAGACCGGCGGCCGGATTCCGGCCGCCGGCCTTTTTGTTCCCGCCGATCCCCCGCCCGTGCCTCCGCGCCCGATCCATTCCATGCGTCGCTGCTGGCTTCAGCTGATGGTCCTGCTCGCGATCGCGGGTCGTGGAACCGGGCTTGCCGGTCCGATCGACCTCCCGGGGCTCAACGGAGACGGCGGCGAGTTTCCCCTGTGGGATCATCTGCTCACGCTGAAGGCGGGCGGCGGATACAAGAACAACGCGCTGCTGGCCGCATTCAACCCGCAGGATACCCCGCTCGTGACCGCGGGAATCGAACTGTTCCTGACGCGCCTTCCAGCCGACGGCCACCAGTGGACGGTGTTCTTCACCGGGGACCAACGGCGGTACCTGGACCCGGTCCAGCTCACTTCCGACCAACCGGCGGCGACCCAGGAACTCCTCCTGCTGAGCCAGGTTTCCTACAAGCATTACGGGGCCCGTTGGGTCCAGGGGCTGAGCTTCACCCATCTCCACGCGGAACAGGCCTTCGATGCCACCGACCTCGGCGGTCAACCCGGCATGATCCGCGCCTCGGGCCATGCCTTCATCCTCACCCCCTCGCTCCGGTATCCCCTGCCCCGGGGATTCCATCTCCAGGCCGACTACGTCCTGACCCGCCAGTTGTTCCAGTCGCCGGTATCGAGCTACTGGGAGTTCGGGCCCCGGGTCTCCGCCGGTTGGCAATACCGGACCAATGGCTCGATCGAGGTCTCCTACCAATACACCGAGAGGCCGTTCGACTCCCGCCTCCAGACCGACCCGCTCGGCCAATCGCTGGCGGACACCTCCCTGACCACCTTCGACAGCCGGTACGAGGTCTCCTGGAAACAGACCTGGTACACCCCGAGGAAGTTCCAGACCATCGTCCGCGGATTCCGGATTTCGCGGTTCGAGAACGGCGAGGGCTTCTCCGACTACCACCGGTTGGGCGGCTCGATCACGACGCAGCTGGAGTGCGGAAAGTGGGCTTTCCGCGGCCTCGCCCGCTGGTCCACGTTCGACTTCGACCTGCAGATCGTTTCAGTCTTCGACCCGGTACCACGGACCCGCGAGGAGACCGAGTTCGAGGGTCGGATCGAATACCGTTGGACACCGCGGTTCCGGACCTACGCCGAGTATCTGCACGAGCGACAACGCTCCAATGTCCAGGCCGACCACTACCACGCCAACACGTGGCAAGCCGGGGTCGAAGTCGACTTTTGACTGGCCGGGTCCGCTCCCACCGGGCCAGATGACGACTCAATCCGTGGAATCTTCCGTCCCGCCCACCCGCCGTCGCCCAGGCCCCGCCCATTGGGCCGTGGTCGCCGTCGCGCTGCTGCTGCTGGGGA
>CAMCFL010000175.1 GCA_945873715.1 Akkermansia muciniphila | reverse complement strand
GACGGGCTTTGAGGCGGAATCGACGTTCTGGGAGACGGCCGGGGATCACTATTTCAACGATCCCGGCTTCGACGCCGACAACGAGGGGAAGCCCGGCATCCAGGTGTCCACCTACCGGGATGCCACTACCGAGAACTACAATCCCCGGGCGCAAAAGCTCTGGGCGTCGATCGTGAAGTTCGACTACCCGTTGGTCTGGTCCACGGCCGCCAAGGAGTTCACCGGGCTGGAAGCCAAGGAGAACAATCTGCTGATCCTGAAAACGTTCAGCCGGCTCGATCATCTGCGGGCCAACGAGGCGGACATTGCCTTCGGTGCGGAATACAACGCCCTGCCGATCGCCAACCTCACCGAGATGCTGCTGGAGGAATCGGGTATGAACGACGCGTTGCACGATGCCGTCGGCGCGCAGCTCTCCTATCTCGACAAGGGACTCGGTCGCCTCGGTGACATCCTCGATTCCGATCCGCACAAGTTCTGGGATCCGATCCTCGACGGGATCCTGGATCCGGTGCTCGACGATCTCTACGCCGAGCTGGAAGAGGAGTATGCGCGGGTGGATCCCTGCCAGTTCGCGGCGGCGGCGCGGCCGATCCTCGACCGGTACATCGGCGGTGCGTTGGGCGAGGCCAATTCCGTCTCCAACAAGATCGCCCAGGTCGCCGGGGTTTACTCGGATGCCGCGTCGGTCCTGGGTCAGACCTATAACTACCTCGGTGACGTCGAGCAGGCGATCGACGCCGCCATCGCCAAGGTTCCTGCCGACGCCACGCTGGGTGGCGGTGCCGGCGACGCGGCCGGAGAAGTGGTGGGCATGTTCACCGAGGAACTGGTGGATGCGGCCTACAAACCCCGCCGGGTGAGCAAGGAGATCGCCACCGATATCCTGGCCTTTGTGCTGGGCAAGGCGGCCGATGCCGCGACCCAGGCATTGATTGAGGAGTTGCTGGAAGGGGAAGACATTCCGCTCGACGAGATCACGGCGACCCTCGCCGAGCTCAAGGTCGCGGTGAGCGAGATCCGCGAGAAACTCAAGCCCGCGGCCGACTACGCCAACCAGATGGCGATCCTCCTCAACAGCGTCGCCTCGGAGATCGTGGTGCTGACGGCAGCGGCGACCGAGGACACGGTGGACTACCTCGAGTCGTTCGTTTGCGGGATCGATGATCCGTTCCTGGACGTGGCCGAGGACGTGTTCAAGAACCAGCTGAAGGAGTTCATCAAGGAACGCTTCTATGAGACCGGTATTCCCGCGGTCGTTCAGGACTTCCTCAAGGAACTCCTCTACGACCTCAACTCACTGATGGTCGATGCCGTCAATTCGGGCATCGCCGCCATCAATCGCGTGCTGGAACAGGTCCTCACCGAGGCGACCGTCAATGCCGCGGCCGACGCCGCGTCCGAGACGGTGGCCCTGCTGGGAGACGTGGCCTCCGCTCTGGGGGCCGGCAAGATCACCGGGGACGCTCATATCGTCGGCGACAACCTGACGGACCTGCGGCTGGACACAGAGATGCAGTTTGGATTCAACGGCAACCGGGAGGACGCGGATGAAGGTTCCCTCCTCAAGCTGGCTACGGCGATCCACATCCGTTCGATGAACAACGAAGGTGACGATGGCACCTGCAGTGCGGGTGCGGTTCCCGCGACGGAAGTGAGCGTGGGAATCATCGTGCAGGCCGCGGAATTCATCAGCGACGACTTCCAGATCCAGGCCGATTTCCTCTTCGCCTTCTCCAACGATGCAGCGGCGGATCCGCCCTTCAAGGTGCTCCAGCTCGGCGGCGGCTTCGAGGTCCCGGTTTACATTCCCCTCGTCCCCGGGCTGGTCACCCTCCGCAACATTGGCGGCGATGCCTCGTTCGGAAAGTTCGAAGACTATCTCTCCGCGAGTTGTGACATCCGCGTACTGGAGTTGGTGACCGTCACCGGGGGTTGGTTCATCGGGAAGACCTGCGACTACAAGCCATTCGATGACTGGGCTCCCGACGTCCAGAACCTGATCGAAATCGGACCGAACGGCTGGGCCGGCATCTACTGCGAGACCTCCTGCGAGATCGGGATCGGGGCAAGCTGTGTTCTCCAGGCCAGTTATGGCTGTGGGATCGGGTTTGGCTTCAGCTGGAGTGACCCGGCCGTGCTGGGTCGGGTCTACGGCTGGGCCGACGGCGACTTCCTCTGCTTCATCCACGGCGGTGCCCACTTCGAACTCGACGCCCGGGGTGACCTGGGCGACGCGCTGAGTGGCGACCTCTTCGGTGCGCTGTGGTTCAGGGGCTGCGCCGGCATCGAGGTGACCGTGCTGTTCGTAACGGCCACGGAGGAAGTCTGCCTATTCTATCAGGACGGCAAGTTCAGTTCCGAGTGAGGACCCACCCATGAACTTTTCAAACGTGTTCCTCTCCATGAACTTTTTCCTCCTTCCCAAGGTGATCCGCTGGATCGGTGTGATCATTCTGATCGGACTGATCACCTGGGGTGCCGCCGGCCTGAGGGCGGCGCCATTGCCTCAGGCCTCGTGGCTGGCTTCGGTCGGCACCACCTGGCGGCAGCCGTCGGGCCAGGACTGGTCCTATCTGCTCTATCAGTCCTCGGATGGCACCGCCTTTGCCAACCGGGTGGTGGCGGTGTATCGCAAGGATGGCGAACCCGCTTCGCCAGGCGTGTACACGCGTCAGGCGGTGACGCGACTCCAGGACAATCCGGCAGTGATCGCACCGCTGCTGGATCGTTCGGTCAACGTCGGGGAAGACCTGAACGAACTCGCCGAGCACGTCACCAGCCTTTTCCAATCGCTGATCCCGGCACCGGCCGTGTCCCTTCCGGAACGTCTGGCCGCCGTTGTCCAGGGCCTCAATGCGGATCCCTCGCTTCACTCCCGGGTCCTGCTTCTCTCCCGGCGGCATCCGGGCGCGGCCCTGGCCTTCGGCATGGCCTGGACCGAACCGCTTCCCGCCGGCATCACGGCTTTCACCTATGAGTTGCGCGAGTTCGATCCGGTGGCCGCCGTGGATCGCGCGGTGCTCGGCCGTGTCACCATCCGTCCGGGGAGCCCGCTGGTCCTGCCCGCCCCCGGCGTTCTGGTGGATGTGCCGACCAACAGTCCCAAGGCCGACCTGCTTGCCCGTCTGCGCTGGTCCACGCCGGACGCCCTGCGCCGGCTGAATCCCGCCCAGATGGGATTCAACGTCTATCGCATTCCCAGTGCCGTCGCGCAGAACCTCGGGTTCCTGACCAACACTCCCCTGGCCGGCGTGCTGGCCGGACTGGCCCGGGTGACCAATGTGGTTGAACGCGTGAACCGTCAGCCGGTGGTGCCACCGAAGGAATTCAGCGCGGTGGACGTGGGCAACCTGATCCTCGATCCCGACACCATCTTCATCACCGACAACCGGAACCGTCACGTCGGCGGGCCCGGGTTCCAGGATGGCGATCGCTACTGCTACTTCGTGGCCGCCCGCGACGTCCTCGGCCGCGACGGGCAGTACTCCCCGGTCCTGTGCGTCACGATGTGTGACCGGGTTGCGCCCACAGCACCGCGCGGAGTGAAGGTCGCCAATGATTACCTGATCGAAGGTGCGACGGGTGTGCAGCGGCTCCGGGTGAACTGGGAGCCTGCCGACGAAGCCGGCCCGCAGAGGGTCGCCCGCTACGCCATCTTCCGTTGGGAAGACCGCAACGCCATGCACGAAGACCGCGGCAAGGCGCTTCCCATCGGGTTCGTGAATCACCTCGCGGGAACCAACCGCTTCTCCTTCGTGGATCGCACGCCCACGGCACCGACGGTGCTGGCCGATGCCGGCAAGGTATTCTGGTACACGGTCCGCGCCGTCCAGGACACCGCCTGCGGGCCCTTGATGTCGGCCAACTCGGCTCCGGCCCGAGGCATTCCCCGCGATCGCGTCGGCCCCAAGGGTTCCGCTCCCTTGCTCACCGTCCGTGAGCCCGAGTTGAATCTTCGATCCCAGGCGATCCAGATCGAGGGCGGCGGCACCAACCTGCCCACCAACGGCGCCCGCTATATCCTGCGCGCCACCCGGACCAACCGTGAGGTCGCCTGGGTCGAGATCCAGGTCGCCGACCAATCCCTACCGGGTGGCCTCGCCACGCTGGGCCGGCACTTCTTTCCGCCGGTCACGGCCCAGTCCTACGCGTCGCACGCTACCGCTGCGACGTTCAACTCGATGGAATGGAACTTCGTTTCCACCAACAAGACGACGGTGACCAACGTCGTCACGTTCGGCCTGGCGAACGGGATCGAGTCGAAGCAGTTCTTTGTTCCGGTTCCCGCTCCGCCGCCCGGCAACTTCTCCGGGGGCGTGCAGATGGATCTGTCCGTTGCCTGGAAGCAGACCAACGCCGGCCCCGGGCACCTGTCCCACACTCCCCGCGGCATCATTCCCGAGATGCGCGCCGCCGGCGGAACGGTTCATCCGGTTCCGGTGACCTTCACCCCGACGGCGGACACCGAGCAGTGGCGTCTCTACCGCCGCCTGGATGACGGACCGCTGGCGATGTTGGGGGAGGGGGTGGTGGTTCCCACCGCCGGTGCCGGCCGGGCCGCCGCCCCGGCCGGGACGGTGACCGTCGCCTACCAGGACGACTCGATGCCGATCAACGTGGCTGGGGCGCGCTACTATACCCAGTACCTTGATGCCGATGGCAACGCCGGTCCGTTGATCGGTTCGGTGGTCATCTCCATCTCCACGCCTCCTCCTCCCGCGTCCGTCCTGTCGCTGATCGCCGGGGACGGCGGAACCAACGATCCCAGTACGACCATGACCCTCACCTGGAGCGCGGCGCCCTACGGAACGGCGCGGTACCGGATCTGGATCGGCAACCCGGATCGTCAAGGTGCGCCGGTCATGACCGCGATTGCCGGACTGGGAACCACCGGTTCGGGAAGCGCCACCCGTCGGGAAGCGCGTCCGTCGATTGCCGTCCCGTCGGTAATCGATCGGACCTTTCCGATGCTCCCGGCGGTGTACCGCGATTTCGTGACGGCATCCGGAATCACCAACCTTCCCTGCACGGTGATCGACACCACGGTGCTCGGCAGTCGGATGGGGGTCGGGCCGGTGTTCTCCAACCTCCTTTATCGCGCGTCGGTCTCGGCCGATCTTTACGTCCTGATCGAGGCGGTGGCCCTCGACGGGACGGTGGGGGTCGCGAGTGCCGCCAAGGTGTTGCCGGCGGGATCGGGTGCGGTCTCGACCAACCAACTGGTGGATTGGCCGCGACGTCCGCTGCCGCCGACCCGTTCGGATTTCACCACCGCCACGCCGGGCTTTGCCGCCGTGCGGATCAAGAACGGCAGCCTCGATGGCAGTGGCAATGCTGATTTCAACGGCATCGGCGTGGCGATTGGAACCGCTTCGATCACCCCGAAGGTCGGCTTCAATGCCGCCACCGGTCGCGACGCCTGGTTGAATGGCAGCGTTGATCCCGACGATGCCCTGTTCAAGGACGCGGAAACCTCCCGGCCGATCCTTGGGCAGGTGATCTTGACGGGCACCACCCAAGGGCGTCCGCCTTTCCTCGAAATGCCGGTGTTCGCCATGGGTCAACCCGCGATCTCCGCCGTGCTCTATCGACGGCAGGTTCCCAGCGTGACCTTCCCGCAGCCGTCGGGTGACCTGGTGCAGGTGACTCCGATGATCGATGGGATCGACCACAAGGTGTATACGGATCCGATCGCGACTTTTTCACCTCTGGCCATTCCCGCCACCAAGATCACCGACCCGTTCATCGGCGTCTTCCCGTATGGCGGTGCTCACGGGTTGTTCCTGCTCGATACCCAACCGGTGGTCTCCGGTGCCAGTTACCAGTACTTCCTCGTCCGGTTCGATGAGTATGGCGAGATGATCGAGGTCCTTCCCACCAACACCGTCACCGCCACCCCTTGAAACCTGACGCCATGAGAACGCTTCTCGGAACCCTGTTCCTGTTGGTGGGTGCCTCCACGGTGGCCCGTGCGGCATTGCGACCGGAGCCCGTCACGGAGTCGACGGTGGAATTCACCACCGCGGCGGACCTCGACGGCAATGGCACGCTGGAACTGGTGGTCGTGGACAAGCTCAGCGGCCAATACCGGCTGGGCATCGTGTCGGGTAGCAAGCCGGTGTGGAACCTCGCCCGGCCGTCGGGCCTGATCGACGTCACCGGATTCAGCACCGGACCGTTGCTCGCCAAGGAAGCGGCGGCGGTGGCCGCGGCGCTCAGTGCCACCAATCACGATGACCTGGTGTTCGCCAGTCCATCGGGCAATCGACTGACGGTGCTCAACGCCGATCCGCTCGCGACCAACCCCCAGCCGTTCCCGGTCTATCCGACGGGATTGAAGCCGAACTTCGTGGTCGCCGTGGAGGTCGGGGGTGCGGGTGCCAACGTGTGGATGGACCTGTTCAGCGCCAGCATCGGCGACGGTGAACCCAATCCTTTCCGGTTGTCGCTGACGCGTAATCTGTCCCCGACCTTCCAGCAATTCTCGGACTCGGTGCTCCCGGCCGCCCTCTCGCGGGGCAATCGCCTCCTACCGGAGACCAATTCCCCCTCCGAGTTCGCCATCGCCATGGGCCGCGCCCCGGCCGCGAGTTCGATCCTGCTTTATCACTTCGCCGGCGGATTGACCCGGCTGGACACGTCCCTCATCGGTCTGCCCACCACGACCGAGTACGCCGCGGGAACGTTCTCGAACCGGGTCTACCCGACCTTCCTCGTCCACGTCCCGGGAACACCGAATGTCGCCGTGCATCCGCTGAGCGAGCCGGCACCGGGGGATTACGAACTGAATCCGGTG
>CAMCFL010000174.1 GCA_945873715.1 Akkermansia muciniphila | reverse complement strand
CAACCGCGGGGGTGGCTCCAACATCCCGGTCTGGACCCACGACGGACAGATCCTGTTTCCACGGCGACTGCCGGAATCCAAGGTGCCCTGGGAATTCCAGGCGCAACGCCCCGACACCGACCATTTCAACCGGGATTTCAAACCGGACCTCGCCCGTGGCGGCGTGGAGATCAGCCGCCTCGACCCGCGCACCGGCAAACTCACACGGTTGACCCAACCCGGCGTCGGAGTCTGGGACTTCCGCGCCAGCGAATCGTCCGACGGCCGATCCATCGTCTTCTGTCGGGCAGAGACCGGGGGCGTTCCCGCGATCTGGGTGATGGACGCCGACGGTCGGAACCCACGGCTTCTGACCCGCGGGTTTGAAGATCGGGGCGCCGACCATCCGCGTTGGGTGCCTTTGGGGTGAGGATGCGCCCCTTGGAATTCCGCCCCCGAATTCCCCCTTCCCAGTCCCGCCTCACATCACCAGTCTGAGGGGCATGAAGCGGATCCTTTCCGGATTGATCCTCGGTCTCCTCCTCCTCGGCCTGTTCCAATCTCCGCGGGCAGAGGCCGCAGAGAAGCGCCCCCCCGGCATCGCGGCGGCCGAGACGTTGTCCCAGGTCACCGGCATCGCGATCTCACCGCTGCTCGGCGTCGGTGCGGTCGGTGCCTACCGGTACATGCAGGCCACCCCCGCCCAACGCCCGCAACTCTCCTGGTACGCCCAACCGTGGTTCTGGGCCCCCGCCCTCCTGATCGTCGGGCTCTGCTTCCTCAAGGATTCCCTCGGCACCGCCGTGCCCACGGCGCTGAAGAAGCCCTTCGACGTCCTGGAAGTCTTCGAGAACAAGCTCTCCGGGCTGATCGCCACCGGTGCCATCGTTCCCATGGCCCTCGACATGTTCAAGACCTTCAACCCGGATACCCAGGCGAGCCTCGCCGGGGCGGGATTGGCCGCCATTGACCTCTCCGGATTCTGGGGCGCACTGATGGTTCCCTTCGCCCTGCTGGTGTACGGGGTCGTCTTTATCGTCTCCCACGCCATCAACATCCTGATCCTCATCAGCCCGTTCGCCACGGTGGACGCCGCCCTCAAGTCCTTCCGGCTTTTCCTCCTGACCACCGTCGCCGGCACCTCGTTCCTGAGCCCGAAGCTCGGAGCCGTCTGGTCGATCCTGATCATCCTCTGCTGCCTGCCCCTCGCCGGCTGGGCCCTCCGACTGGCCTTCTTCGGACACACCTTCGCCTGGGATCTCCTGACCTTTGCCCGCACCCGCACGAAGGTGAAGGAGTCCGCCGCCTGGGCCTTCCTCGCCCGCCCCATCGCCGGGGTTCCCCGTCGCACCCACGGCAAGGTCCAACGCGACGCCTCCGGCAACCTGACCTTCACCTACCGCCGCTGGATGGTCCTGCCCGCACGCACGATCACCCTTCCTTCCGACCAGCACGCCATCGGCCGCGGTTTCCTCCATCCGGAACTGCTCGAAGTCAACGGGGACGACGCCGACGACATCCTCGATTTCCCTCCCCGCTACAACACCCACGAGGCAACCCTCGCCTCGGCCTTTGCCCTCAGGGACGTGCGCGACGTTGGCATCCGGGCCGCGTTCTCGTGGTTGAAAGAGCTGGTGGGATTGGGAGGTGCCAACGCCGTTCCGGCGGCCGCTCCTCGCTGAGGAGCATTTCCATCAACCCTTGTAGGTCCGCTGCCCTCAGAGGGCGGCACCGAAACCGGCTACTTCTTCAGCGCGGCGACCGCCTTCTGCAACTCGTCCAGGTGAACCTGGGCATCCCGGTTGTCGGTGACGTGCGTCACCTTGCCGTCCTTGCCCACCAGAAAGCTGACGCGGCGCGACTTGGAGCCGTCCGGGGTCGCCGCCCCAAACGCCTCGGTGATCTTCCCGTCCGTGTCCACCAGCAGCGGGAAGTTCAACTGATGCTTCTCCCGGAACTTGCGGTGGCTGGCGGCGTCATCCCGGCTCACCCCCACCACGGCCACGCCCAGTTCCTTCAACCCCGCCATCCGATCACGGAGTCCGCAGGCTTCCTTCGTGCAACCCGGGGTGTCGTCCCGCGGATAGAAGTACACGATGACCGCGGATTTGCCGGCCTGGTCCGCCAGCTTCCACACCTTGCCATCCTGATCCAGAGCATCCATGGCCGGGGCCTTGTCGCCGGTCTTCGGGGTTTCGCCGGCGAGCAGGAGCCCGCCGAGCCCACACAACCAAAGCAGTCGGAAGAGAGTCTTCATCCACCGAGAAGGCCACGACGTGGGGGCAGAGGAAAGTTTTCAGTTTCAAGATTCAAGGCCTGGGGGCCCGTCTGGACACTGCCCCCGACGCGCCATGCGGAAATCTCCGACCCCGATGCGGCGGCCAGCTCCGTCGCCCCTCCTCATCCCGGAGGGATGGCAGCGATTAGCCCGGGGTACCACCCCGGGAACTGGTGCTAAAAGTCCAATCAACCCCGGAGGGGTTGCAGCTCTGCCACCCCTGCCGGGGTGGGAGGATTCTAGGGGCAACTGACCCGGGGTATCGCTTCGCTCACCCCGGGCTAATCGCTGAAACGCCTCCGGCGTAGAGCACACCCGCGGCTTCCGGCGGGGGCCGTGTCAAAATGCGCCCGCAGTCCCGGAACACAGCGAATGCACCGCAGGGAACTTCATACTCCCGGTCTTCAAACTTGAAACTGCCCCCAAACTCACCGCCCTGCCCCACCCGGCTTCCACTCTCGGAAATACGCCTGGAGCGCATCCAGGGCCTGCTCGTTGTAGTGACTGAATCCCGGCATCCGCGACGCCGGTTGGATCGACTTCGGACGGACCACATACCGGCGGAAATAGTTCGTGTTCGAGGACCAGGTCTTCAACAGGGCCCACGGCCGGTTCGACATCAGCCCGCCCACTCCCCGATGGTCGTGGCAGCTCAGGCAATCCCGGATCGCCAGCCGTTCTCCCAATCGCGCCAACTCCGAAGCCGCGCCGTCCAATCGCAGCGGACCAAGGGCCCGGTCCGACGTGCTGAAATCAATCCGGGCGACCGCATAGGGATAGACCGGTCCCTCGTCGATTCCGGCCAACCGCTCCGCAGGTCGCGCCTGAAAGGAACCCGAGTTCACATAGTACGGGGCCATCGCCAGTCCGCTGGCCAGGCTTCGGCCCCACTTCTCCGGTCCCTGTCCGTCGATCTCCAGGATCAAAAGGGGAGCGAACTGCTTCAGGTAAGCCGCATCCACATGGGCGGTATAGCCGTCCCCGCAGATCAGGAAGATCACATCGGATCTGGACTCCACCGACAGCGCCGCCTGCAATGCCGTCAAGGGAACACCCCGATAGACCGCCGATCGCTTGAGTGCGCCGTCCTGAACATTCGTGACCGTCGTCAGGGGCAGCGACAACAATTGTTCCCGGGTCACAAAGCCATTGGTGATGCCCCCCGGCAGCAACCCGGAGACCTGCAGGTCCGACGGCGAGGTCCTCGAAGGCAGCGGAACCAATGGAGCCGCCCCCACGGCGGCGCTTAGAAGTCCGAGAAGAAGCAGGACTGGATGGACGAGTGTCCGGATGATCGGTGTCATCTGTGTCATCTGTGGACAAAAGGCCTGGAACTCAATCCTTCACCCCTCGTCCAGCGCCTCCACCTCGGGCGTCTTCAGGAAGAGCAGGATGATCCCGACGCAGGCGAACATCCGGAAGGCGGCCGTCTGCCCGTTCCAGATCTGGGATTGCCACATGACGAACCACTCGGCGCCCACGGTGAGAAAGGCCACGAACCACAGCAGGAGATTCGCGGTCAGCGCTCCCACGGCGAATCCCTTGGCCCGCTCGAACACAACGGCGGGTGCGGCCCTCAACCGCCAGAGACGCAGGCTCGCCCAGGCAATGGCCAATGCGGTTCCCCCCTCCCAGACGATGATCCCCGCATAAAAGCCATGATGAACTGCGGGCGTCGTGATCGCACGCCACCGCAGGGTGTTCTCCGGAAAGGTGGTGTCCATCGACAATACGTGCCGCACGAACTCGAAATTGGATCCGTAGTCGATCAGGTTGTTGACCGTCACCAGGGCCATGAACAGGGCCACGGCCCCCAGCAACGCGATCTTGGAAAGACGTTCGATCATCGGTTTGCCTTGGCCACTGGGTTGCAGAACTCGCCCGTCCAGGCGTCCGCCAGATCGAACCTCCCACGGATCACCTTGAGATCCTTGAGGGTGTCGTACTGCGCCTTCCATCGTTCCGGGACAAAAGCCCCCACCTTCTCGCCCTTCGCCGGATCCCCCGAGATGAACCGGTGCTCCTTCAACGCCTGATAGCTGAAATCCATCTTCTCGGGCGTCAGCTCGGGATTGCGCTTCCGGATCTCCGCGTGGGCCGCGGCCGGATCCATCAGGTACTCCCTCCATCCGCGAAGGCTCGCGCTGACAAACCCACGGACCAGCTCGGGCTTCTCTAGGATCAGGGCGCGGCGGGTGAAGAAAACCCGGTACGGATCATAGCCACTGTCCGAGATCAGCAGGACCCGGGGCCGCGCGCCTGCCTGCCGGGCGAAGAAGGGTTCGCTGGTGAGAAAACATTGTTGGAGATAGGTGGGATCCTTGACGAACGAACCCACCGAAAAGTTGTGCGCCTTCTCCTGAACCTTCTTCAACTGGTAGCGCTTCACCAGATAGGGAAACCAGACCGTGCCCGGTGCCACCGCAACCACACGCCCCTCCAGATCGCCAAAGTCCTTCACCAGGGAATCCTCATGGACCATGATCCCCTGGGGATCGTGCTGCATCGTGGCCCCCACTGCCGCCACCGGGATTCCCCGTTCATTCGCCAGCAGGACGTCGTCCGTGCTGCCCATGCCAAAGTCCGCCGCCTTGGTCGCCACCTTCTGGGTCGAAAACGCATTCGGCCCTCCCGGCAGGATCTCCACCTCCAGACCGGCATCCCGGTAATAGCCCTTCACCAGCGCATGGTAGAATCCGCCATGCTCCGGCTGGGGATACCAATCGGTGGCCAGACGCACCTTTTCCGCCGCCTCCACGGCGAACGAGAGCGCAACCATCCACAGCGCCACCCCGGTGAACCACACAATCCAGCGTCTGCTCCGTGTCATGTTGTGCATGCCTCAACCCTTGCGATATCCGTCATGAAATCGTCGTGCCGTCTTCCGGTGTCGCGCCAGCAACCGCGGAAGATCCACGCCCTTCACCTGTCCCTCCGCGACCCGGACCTTCCCATGGACCACCAGGGTGTCCACCTGCCGCGCATGGCAGAGGACCAATCCGTGCACCGGATCATGGGCCCCGTTGCTGAAAAGATCCTCCAACGGAAACACCGCCACATCGGCGCACTTCCCCACTTCCAGCGACCCCAGATCAGCCAATCGTCCGAGATTCCGCGCCCCATCCAGCGTCGCCATCTCCAGCGCCTGCTCCGGCGTCATCGCCTCCGCCCCATGGATCACCCGGGTCAACAACAGAGCCGAGCGCGCCTCGTTCAGCAGGTGCCCGGAATCATTCGACGCCGAACCGTCCACCCCCAGGCTGACCGGTGAACCACCCGAACGAAGGTCGTTGACCCGGCACACGCCGGATCCCAGCCGCATGTTCGACACCGGACAATGGGCCACTCCCGTCCGGGTCCGGGTCAGGTGTCGGATCTCGGCGTTGTTGAAATGGATCCCGTGGGCCAACCAGACATCGTCTCCCTCCCATCCGTGCTTGGCCATATAACTGAACGGTCGGCTTCCCAACGTCGCCATCGCATCCCGATTCTCCGGGACCGTCTCGCCACAATGGGTGTGCAACCGGACCTTCAGGCTGCGGGCGAGGCGCGCCGACTCCGCGTAGTGCTCCCCGGTGCAACCAAACACCGTGCAGGGGGCAAAGGCCACCTGCGACATCGACCCCGGCTTCAGGTCATGGAACCGATCGTGCAACCGCTGGCAATCCGCCAGGATCACGTCCAGATCCTGCGTGGACCACTCGGGCATGATGTCACTGGGAACATTGACCGAACCGCGACAGCCCACGTAGCGGATGCCCAGATCCGCTGCCGCATGAAACCCAGCGTCAAGAACGTCCCGACTGCCGTCCCGCGGAAAGAGATAGTGGTGGTCACTGGTCAGGGTGCACCCACTCAGCATCAACTCGACACACGCCACCCGCGTCGCCACTTCCAGGTCATCCGGTGAGAACCGGCGCCACAGCGGAATGTGCCCTGCCAACCACGGCAACAGCGGGAGACTGGACACCGGCCGAAAGGCGCGGGCCAGGTTCTGGAACATGTGATGATGCGTGTTGATCATCCCGGGGGTGGCAATCCCTCCCCGCGCATCCACCACCTCCGCCCCGGGCACCCGGGGAGCCCGTCCAACCCCCAGCGAATGGATGAATCCGTCCCGAGCCAACAGCCAGGCATCCCGCAACACCCGTCGACTGGGATCCATCGTGACCAGATGTCCGATGTTCTTGATGAGCAATGCAGGGTTCACTTGGAAATCAGGATGGGAGCGTTGGTCCAGAATGGCGAAGGCAGGGTCGGATCCAAACCGAGGGCCTTCGGCGTAAAGGCGTCCGTCACCACTTCTGAAACCGCTGGAATCCGGGAGATCACCCCGAGTTCCTTCAGGGAACGTCCCAGTTCTTCCCAGCGTCC
Source organism: Akkermansia muciniphila (assembly GCA_945873715.1). Taxonomy (GTDB): domain Bacteria; phylum Verrucomicrobiota; class Verrucomicrobiia; order Limisphaerales; family UBA9464; genus UBA6176. Next base: position 171 of record CAMCFL010000174.1, on the reverse strand, counting down.
CAGGTCCATGGCCCCCATCGTCTCTCCCTTGGCCGGATCTCCCTCCACCAATCTCAGTTCCCTCATCTTGACGTAACTGAAGCGCATGCCATCGAGTTCCATGCTCGGGGAGATCTTGGCGAGGTGCGCATGCACCTTCTCAGGATTACGCAGGTACTCCTGCCAGCCCAT